>JAVXWK010000657.1:0-24245 GCA_032230575.1 Pseudonocardiales bacterium
CTGCGCACCTACACCGACGCCTACCTCTACCCGGTCCCCGACGGCGACATCCTGAAGGCCCTCTCCGGCGACCCGGTCCGCATCCCGCTGCCCGGCGAACCCCAGGGCGAGGCCATCGCCTTCGACCCGGACGGCACCCTGCTCTCCGCCTCGGAAGGCGCCGGCACCCCGATCCGCGCGGTGGCCGGAGCCGCCGCCCTGGCCAAGCCACCGGCGCCGACGACGACAACGCCTCCACCGCCGGCGGCCGACCAGCCCCAAGCCTCGCCGGTGTCGTCCAGCTCCTGGCAGAACTGGCCCCTGGCCCTGACCCTCGGCGGCATCGTCCTCATCGCCGCCCTCGTCATCGGCCTCCGCCTGCGCCGCCGAGCCTGACCGCGCTGATCAGCCGGTGTGCGGCGGGACTGCTGCTGCTGCTGCTGCGAAGGCTTCTTCGATCTTCCTGGTCGCGGTTGTCGTGGTGCCGCGCTGGCTCACATACGAATAGGCGATGAGGCCGGCACTCCCGATCACATTCGCAATGGTCAGCGTGAGGTACAGCCATGCCCGCTCATGGCCCCACGCCCCTGGCGACGTCGTGTGGACTGCTTGTACCAACCCGGCAGCCACACTCGTGACGTAGACGACGACAGCCATGGGCAGGAGGACCTTCGCATGTCGGTGAGATCGTCCGCCCTGTTGGACGTGCGACTGCCATGCGACCAGTGGCAGACCGGCGCGTCGCGCGATCTCCCGCTCCAGGCCGATCTGGTAGCCGATCAGACTTCGCACCATTTGCTTCAGGTAGAGGACGTGGAGCAGCACGATCGAAACGGCGAACGGGAACCACATCAACAGGTACCCCTTGCCACCTCCGATCGCGACGGTCACGGCAAGCACCATCACCGTGCTGCCCGCGGTGAAAATGCGGTCGCCGGAGGTGGTGACGGCCGTTATCCGGCCGGCCACGTCCCGGCACTCGTCAACCAACCAGTCCACGATCTGGGCTTCGGTGAACGCCGACGTCTCCGCAGACTCTTTGGCCACGAACAGCAGATTCCCACATCCGCCGCCCTCCGCTCACCCCTGCTGACCTGCCGCTTAGCAATGACTCTTTGGACTTCGTCGTCAAAAGACTCATTGCTAAGGCGGCGAGAGCGGCGGCGGGCGGCACTGATATATCGGATACCGGTGGTCAGTCCCAGGTGAGGGGCAGGCGTTCCACGCCGCCGATCACGAGGCTCGCGCGGTGGTGGAGCTCGTCCTCGGGGACCGCGAGGCGCAGCTTCGGGAACCGGGTGAAGAGGCCCGGGAAGGCGATCTTCAGCTCGATCCGGGCGAGGTGCTGGCCGATGCACTGGTGGATGCCGTGCCCGAACGCCAGGTGCCCGGTCGCGCCGCGGGCGAGGTCGAGGACGTCCGGGTCGGCGTAGCGGGCCGGGTCGTGGTTGGCGGAGCGCAGTTCGACGAAGACGGTGTCGCCCGCGTGCACGAGCGTGCCCTCGATCTCGACGTCCTCCAGGGCGGTGCGGGCCGTTGCCGGCGTCAGACTGATATATCGCAGCAGCTCCTCGACGGCGGCGTCGGGATCGGCGAGCATCGCCTCCACCCGTGCCGGCGAGCGCAGGAGCTCCAGCGTGCCGAGCGACAGCATGTTCGTCGTCGTGTCGAGGCCGCCGCCGAGCAACGCCATGCCCATCGCGGCCATCTCGTCGTCGGTCAGGGCATCCTCGGCGCCGGCGGCCTCCGAGTTGACCAGACCGCTGAGCACGTCGTCGGTCGGATGCGCGCGCTTCAAAGCGACCATCTCCAGCATGAACTGCTGAAGACGTCCGAACGCGGCGAACATCGCCTCGGCCTCGCCGGCGTCCGCGCCACTGGCACCGGTCAGCAGCATGGCGTCCTGCTGGAACTCCGTGCGCCGCTCGTACGGGACGCCGAGCAGCTCGCAGATCATCAGGCCCGGCACCGGCACCGCGAAGTGCTCGACCAGGTCCGCGGGCGAGCCCTGAGCCTCGAACGAGTCCAGATGCGAGGCGGTGATCGCCTCGAGCCGTTCGGCGAGCACCCGCATCCGCCGGACGGTGAACTGGCCGGTGAGCTTGCTCCGGTAGCGGGTGTGGTCCGGCGGGTCGTGGTCGGTGAACGCGCCGGGCGGTGACGGCGGCGCGTCGCCGGGGCTGCCCGGACCGAACGGGTTGTGCATCTTGTCCGGCCGGATGCTGAAGCGGCTGTCGGCGAGCACGGCGCGCACGGTCGCGTGGTCGTGCGCTCGCCAGCCGGCGTGCCCGTCCGGGTACGTCATCGGGCTGAGTGGCATTGCCTCCCCCTTGCAACGAGGTCTTTCCCCTGCTTGCAAGCTAAAAACGTTTGCGGACGAAGTCAAAAGACTCATTGCAATGGCTTGGAGGGGAAGGCACCATGGGGTTGTGCCTGGTAAGCGGCTAGACGAAGAAGAACGGCAGCTCATCGCCCAGTTCCTCTGGGACGGGCTGGGGTACTCCGAAATCGGGAGGCGGTTGCAAAGGCCCGCCTCGACGATCCAGCGGGAGGTGGCCCGCAACGGGGGCCACAACAACTACCGGCCGGGCGCCGCGCACCGTGCGGCGGGCGAGCGGGCGATGCGCCGGATGCCCGCGGTGGACGACCTCGACATCGACGAGGAGGCCTACTCGTTCGACCGCAGCCCGGGGCAGGTGCAGGAGTTCCACCTGAGGCTGGTCGGGGTGTTCCGGCAGACCGGGCTCACGCGCACGGCGGCGCGGATCCTCGCCGAGATCTTCATGACCGACAAGGGCAGCTTGTCGGCGACCGAGCTGGTGCTGCGGCTGTCGGTCAGCCCGGGCACGATCTCGCGGTCGACGAGCTACCTGGAGGAGCTGGACCTGTTGCGCAGTGAGCGCGACGGCAAGCGGATGCGCTACTTCCTGGACGACGACCTCTGGTACCGGGCGTGGCTGTCCAGCGCGGAGCGCAACTCCGTGTGGGCGCACACCGCACTGGACGGGTCCGAGATCTTCGGACTCGACACGCCAGTGGGTGCGCGCCTCAAGGACATGGGCCAGTTCTTCGCGTTCGTCGTCGTGGACATGGAGTCCACGAGGAAGAAGTGGCTCGACTTCTTCGAGAAGAAGAAAAAGGCTAGGGGAGACGCCTGAGCACGGTGACGACCTTGCCGAGGATGGTGGCCTCGTCGCCGTTGATCGGCTGGTAGGCCGTGTTGTGCGGCATCAGCCACACGTGGCCGTCCTTGCGCTTGAACGTCTTGACGGTCGCCTCGCCGTCGATCATGGCGGCGACGATCTCGCCCTGGTCGGCGGTCGGCTGCTTGCGGATGACGACCCAGTCGCCGTCGGTGATGGCGGCGTCGATCATCGAGTCGCCGACGACGCGCAGCAGGAACAGTTCGCCCTCGCCGACGATCTCGCGCGGCAGGGGGAACACGTCCTCGATCGACTCCTCCGCCAGGATCGGCCCACCGGCCGCGATCCGGCCGACCATCGGCACGTAGGCGGGGGTCGGCTTGGACATCGGGTCGAGACCGGGATCGATCTCGGACGGCAGCATGCCCACCGCACGCGGGCGGTTCGCGTCGCGGCGCAGGAAGCCCTTCCGCTCCAGCGCGCGCAGCTGGTACGCGACCGACGAGGTCGACGTCAGGCCAACGGCCTCGCCGATCTCGCGCACACTCGGCGGGTAACCGAAACGGTCGACCCAGTCGCGGATCACGTCGAGAACCTTGCGCTGACGCAAAGTCAGGCCCGCGTTGCCCGCGATCTCACTTACCTCTGCCGCCACAAGAGCGGGGTCCGGCTCGATCGTCTTGCCTGCCACGGTCGCTGTCCTCCTCGCCGCCCCCAGTTCGAATGGGATTCCGGCACTCCGTCGATCTTCGTGGTCGACGGTAGTCGTGTTTGCTGCACAGATCAAACACCTGTTCGAGGTATTTGGGCGCGTGTTGTGGCGTTCGGCGGGTCGGTCTGGTAGAAATTCGCACGGACGTTCGATCGAACCCCTGTTCGATCATGGTGGTTGACCTGCGATGGAGGTCGTCATGGCGGTACTCGTCGAGAAGCGGTTGCGCGTTGCGGAAGACGCGGACGTCGCAGCGGGGCGTCCCCTCCGTTCGGGTCCCCGTGTCATGCCGCGGCGCCCGGCGACCAAGCCGCGTCCGGTCGCTGTCCCGGTGACGCGCGAGTCGAGCTCGTGCGAGGTCCGGCCGAAGCGCGAGTCGATGCTCGAACTCGTCGCCGTCGGCGTGCTGAGCGCTCTGACGGTCATCGCTCTCGGTGTGCTCTACCTCCAGCAGGCCGGCGTCACCCCGTAAGACCGAAGCGAAACCGAAGCCTCACGGAAGTGGTCCTGTCCACCATGCGGTGAGACAGACGAGACCACCTTCGGAGGCACCATGGCGAGACAGACCGACCACCCCGGTGACCAGCCGACGCCGCGGTGAGACGCGCGATCATCGGCGTGGTGCCCGCGGTGAGCGCGACCAGCGCCGTTCCCGCGCACGCCGCTCCCGTCACCGGTGATCAGCCCGCGACCGGTACCGCGGTCGCCGCCATCACGCACGATCCCCGTGAGGACGAGGCGCCGCTGCCGGCCGTCGACGTCACGAGCGCGGCCATGACCGTCGCGGCGAGCCCTCTGGGGCTGGGCCCGGGCGACGGCAGCATCCCCGGCGACGGAGTCGCCGAAAAGCCTGCCGCAGAGGCGAATGTGTTCTCTGCGCACCAAGCCGGTCCGACGATGACGGTGCGCCCGCGCGTGCCGAAGGTGCGGTACGGCCTCGCCCTGCCCGGCGGCGACGAGCTGCGCACCGCCCACGTCGACGCGCCGAACAACCGTGTGCCGGCGAAGGCGCCTGAAATTGACGCAGGAACTGCGGGAAGCGCCGGCCATTTCCACGTACGTCACCGTCCGCTTCGGCAACAGATCGCTGCGTAACGCCACCGAATGCCACCACGACGGCGGCACTCGCCGGAGTGCTCCGCGTACAAGCTCCCCGATAGAAAACACCGAGAGGGAAACAAAAATGAGGATGGGACGAATCGTCGCGGCCGCGGCGATCGCCGTGGGCACCGTGCTGTCGATGACGCCGGCCGCGAGCGCCGCCGCTTCCCGCGACGTCGACGTCTACACCGACGACCCGGACCCCAAGGGCGGCATGGCGTGGTTCAAGGCCTACGGCGAGCACTTCGGGATCTGCGACCGCGACTACGACGACCTCGGCGTGCGTGGCCGCCTCAGCTACACGCACAACGGCATCCTGTACGAGTACAAGTTGTGGCACCACTCGGGCCACCACCAGGACCCGCGGCTCAACTGCAACACGTACCCGGACGACATCAACATCCCCGAGGGCACGAAGGTGTACCTGCAGGTGTGTCTGCAGAAGGAGAAGGGCGCAACTCTCAAGTACTGCGACACCGACACGGGCGTGGCCTGAGTTGAGCAGGGTCGTGAGCGGGTGTCCGCAAACCCCGCTCACGACCGCGCGGTGAGGCCCGCGAGGGCGCGCGTCGCGCGTGCGGCACCGGTGACATGTCCGGTGTCGCACCAGATGTGCAGGGCCTCCCGCACCGCGTGTCCGGCCTGCGCGCCCCCACCGGAGACGGACTCCACGGCGGCGACGGCGAGCAGCGCCTCCGCTTCCAGGAGCCGGAACCCGCCCGCTCGTGCCACGTCGAGGGCGGTGGTCGCGTGCGGCCGCGCCGCCACCGGGTCGGTCGCGGCGAGGACGTGGGCGAGCACGGCGGACGCCTCCGCCTCCAGACCGCGCAGGCCGGACCGCGCCGCGATCTCCAACGCCCGCACCAGATGCTCCCGCTCAGCCGTCGCGCGGCCCAGCCCGATCAACGCGACGGCCTCTGCCTGCTGGTCGCCGTCCTGCCGGGCGCACTCCAGTGCCTCGGCGGCGGTCCGGCGGGCGGTGTCGTGATCGTCGCGGGCCAGGTGCACGGCGCACAGCCCGCTGAGCGCGGTCGCCTCGCCGAAGCGGGATCCCTGCTCGCGGAACGACTCCAGCGCGAGCAGCAGCGTGTGCTCGGCGTCCGCGACGTCGCCGAGCGCCAGCAGCACCGATCCCTGGTCCGCCAGGTTGGCGGCCTCCCAGAAAGCGAGAGAATTGTTGCGACACAACCACACGGACTCGTCCAGGCACTTCCTGGCCTCGGCCAGCCTGCCGAGCTGCCGGTAGTGGCAGCTCAATGAGTTCAGCGCGTGACTCTCGCCCGACGGGTTGCCGAGCTCGCGGAACAGCTCGATCGCGCGCTGGCTGTGCTCGACCGCCTCGGCGAGCCTGCCCGTCCAGTCCAGCATCGACCCGAGGTTCGACACGGCCGTCGCCTCGCACTCGCGCCAGCCGCACGTGCGGCTGGCCCGCGCCGCCTCCTCGGTGTGCGCGACGCCGTCGGTGTGCCGTCCCTCGCGAAAGGCCGCGCCTCCCATCGTCAGGCGCAGCAACGCTTCCGCGGCGTGCGCTTCGTGCCGCCGGGCAGCGGGCAGCAGCACCGACGCGAGCTCCAGCCACTCCGCGCGCCTGCCGTGATCGTGGAAGAACCGCCGAACCGCGTCGGCGAGGTACCAGACCTGCGGGCGCGGGCCGGCCACCGCTGCCCGTCGCAACGCCGCGACCAGGTTGGGCGCCTCCACGTCCAGCCACGCCACGGCTTCCGCGCTCGAACCGAACCGCACCGGGCTCTCGGCGGGTTCGTCGTGGCGGGGGAGTGACACCACTCGCTTGCCCAGCAGGGCCACAGCCGCGTCGGCGGTCGCGAGGTAGCCGGCGAACAGCCTTTCCCACGCGGGCGTGGCTTCCCCGGTGTCCGAGCGTTCCTCGGCGTAACGGCGGACCAGGTCGTGGAACCGGTAGCGGCCCGGCGCATGCGCCTCGACCAGGTTCGCGGCACTCAACCCGCGCAGCAACCGGATCGCGGCACCGGAGCCGGTGCCGAGCAACGCCGCCGCGTCGTGCGGCGTGAAATCCGGTCCCGGCACGACGCCGAGCAATCGGAACAGCCGCTGCTGGTCGTCCGGAAGTGCTTGGTAGGACACGGAGAACGCCGTGGCGACCGCACTCTGCTCCGCGCCGTCGAAGGCGAGCAACGGGTCGGCGCGCAGCTCCGCGACCGCCGCACCGATGCTGGTACCGACGTTGGCCGCGGCGATCCGCAACGCCAGCGGGTGGTGTCCGCACACCTCGGCCAGATCCGCGGCGGCAGCGGGCTCAGTGGCCACGCGCTCCTCGCCGAGCGCCGAGACGAGCAGCGCGTGCGAGTCCTGCTCCGGCAGCTGCGCCAGGGAGATCGTGCGGGCGCCGGTGCGGGCGACCAGGTCGCCCAGCCGGTTCCTGCTCGTCACCAGCACGCGGCCGGACGACGGCAGCAGCGGCAGCACCTGAGCGGCGTCGCGCGCGTTGTCCAGCACCACCAAGGCTTTCCGGTCCGCGAGAAGCGATCGGAAGAGTCCGCTTTGGTCGTCCGATTCGGACGGTTTCGCGCCGAGCGCGCGCAGCAGCTGCGCCAGTGCGGCGGTCGGGCTGAGCGGTTCGTCGTCGGCGTCGAACCCGCGCAGGTTCACGTACAGCTGCCCGTCGGGATAGCGGTCACGGGCGGCGTGCGCCCATCGCACGGCGAGCGCGGTCTTCCCGACGCCGGCGGTGCCGGTGATCAGCCACACGCCGTCCTCGCCGTCCTCCAGTGCGGCCAGCTCGGCGGCGCGACCCGCGAAACCCCGTGCCGCCAGGGGAAGTTCGGCCGGCCGCACCTCGGTGAACGTCGGAGCGCGGACCTGGTCCTCGCCGCGCAGGACGCGCAGATGCGCCTCGCGCAACGCCTGCCCCGGCTCGATGCCGAGTTCGGACACCAGCAGTTCGTGCCCCTGGGAGTACACCTCCAGCGCTTCGGCGGTCCGTCCGCACCGGTGCAGCGCGAGCATCAGCGCCGCGCGTGGTCGTTCGCGGAACGGGTGCTCGTCGACGAGCTTGCGCAGGTCGCCGAGCGCTTCCGCGTGGTCGCCCGCGGCGATCTGGAGCTCGTGCAGCTCCTCGGCGATCGCGAGTCGTCGTTCGGCGAGCGCCGGGCGTTCCAGTTCGGCCAGCTCGTCGCTCACACCGTCGAGCGGTGTGCCCGTCCACAACGCGAGCGCCTCGCGCAGCCGTGCGATGGCGGCCTCACCCGTCAGCGTCCGGGCGTGGGCGACGGCGTCGTCGAACAGGTCGAGGTCGCGCTCACCGGGCGCGACCTCGATCGAGTACCCGGACGATCCGCGCGTGATCACGTCCACGCCGATCAGCTTGCGCAGGTCCGACACGTGCACCTGCAGCCGTCCGCGGGCGCTGCGCGGCGCCCGCTCACCCCAGGTCAGGTCGATCAGCCGATCCTCCGGAACGACCCGGCCCGGACTGAGCAGCAGCGCCGCCAGCACCGTCGCCTGTTTCGGTCCGGCCGGGCGCACGGGCCCGGCCGGACCGAGGACCGTGACCGGTCCCAGGAGTTGATACCGCAGGTGATACCTCAGCGCAGGTCCTTCTCGGCCGTGCACTTCACGCCGCTGCTGTCGGCGAACTTCACCTCGAGCCAGGCACGCCCGGAGCGCGCCACCTTCGTGCCGGAGACGGGCACCTGGCCCTCCTCGTCCGACCTCAGGCCGGTCGTGGACCGCGTGAGCAGCGTGCTCTGCGTGGTTCCGACGCGGTGGTAGACCTTGACGTGCATCGCACCGGTGTCGGCGATGTACGGACCGGCCGCGCCCCGGCCCATCCGGAGCCGATACTCCGCGCCGATGTCGTAGGTCAGCGTGAACTTGCCGCTGAAGGCACCCTCCGTGCACGTGGCGGTCGCCGACGCCGTGGCGGCTTGTGCCGCCGGCGCCGACATGCCACTCGCGGCCACCAGCAGGGCCAGCAGGCCGGCCCTCTTCACCCCAGACCCCAAGACGCTCTCCCTCATCTCGTTGCGCCACCCGAGTGACACGTCACAGGAATATCACGCGAGGATCGCCGCGGAGGTTGCGCGAGGGTCACGTGCCGGCGCCGGTGCGTAGTAGTCGCAGTTCACCCAGGATTCCTCCATCCGAGTGTCGCCCGACACGCCGTGTCGAGTTGCAACCTCTTGCGTTGCGATCTAGGTTCTACCCCTACATCTAGTGGTTACATGGTTGTAAGTAGTCCACAGGTTGTGGGTAACCCCAGCACCTGTGTGGCTGCTGCGACCAGTGCTGCGCCGGGGAGGGGTGAACAGACGTGCGGTGTCCGTTCTGCCGTCATTCGGACTCGCGGGTGGTCGACTCCCGTGAGGTCGACGAGGGTCAGGTGATCCGTCGCCGTCGCTCCTGCAACAGCTGCAGCCGCAGGTTCACCACGGTCGAAGAAGCGGTTCTCGCCGTGGTCAAGCGCTCCGGGGTGACGGAGCCGTTCAGCCGCGACAAGGTGGTCGTCGGCGTGCGCAGGGCGTGCCAGGGCCGCCCGGTCGACGAGGACGCGTTCCAGCAGCTCGCCCAGCGAGTGGAAGAGTCGATCCGGTCGACGGGATGCGCGGAAATTGCCAGTCACGAGGTGGGCCTCGCCATTCTCGGCCCCCTGCGTGAGCTCGACGAGGTCGCCTATCTGCGCTTCGCGAGCGTTTACAGGTCCTTCTCGTCCGTCGAGGACTTCGAGAAGGAAATCCTTGATCTTCGCACTGCCAGAGCCGAGGAAGCACCGGCCGAGCAGTGATCCACGCGCTCCACAGCGCGTGCGCATACCAACTTTCTAAGCACCAGCACGAGGGAGATCCACCGTGACCGAGACCGTCGGCGGCTCAGCCAAGAAGACAGCCGCACGGGCGGCTGCCAAGCCTGCCGCGCTGAAGGTCCAGCGCGTCTACACCACCGAAGGCCGCCACCCCTATGACGAGGTCACGTGGGAGCGCCGCGACGTCGTCATGACCAACTGGCGCGACGGCTCGGTGAACTTCGAGCAGCGCGGTGTCGAGTTCCCCGAGTCCTGGTCGGTGAACGCCACCAACATCGTCACCAGCAAGTACTTCCGCGGTGCCGTCGGCAGCGAGAAGCGCGAGCAGTCGCTGCGCCAGCTGATCGACCGCGTGGTGAAGACGTACGTGGGCGCGGGCAAGGAGCACGGCTACTTCGCGAACGACGCGGACGCCGAGATCTTCGAGCACGAGCTCACCTACATGCTTCTGCACCAGGTGTTCAGCTTCAACTCGCCGGTGTGGTTCAACGTCGGCACCAGCTCGCCGCAGCAGGTCAGCGCGTGCTTCATCCTCGCGGTCGACGACACGATGGAGTCGATCCTGAACTGGTACCGCGAGGAGGGCCTGATCTTCAAGGGCGGCTCCGGTGCCGGCCTGAACCTCTCGCGCATCCGGTCGTCGAAGGAGCTGCTGTCCTCCGGCGGCACCGCGTCCGGCCCGGTGTCGTTCATGCGCGGCGCCGACGCGTCCGCGGGAACCATCAAGTCCGGTGGCGCCACCCGCCGCGCGGCCAAGATGGTCGTCCTCGACGTCGACCACCCGGACGTCGAGGAGTTCATCGAGACCAAGGCGAAGGAAGAGAACAAGATCCGCGCGCTGCGCGACGCCGGGTTCGACATGGACCTCGGCGGCGCGGACATCGTGTCGGTGCAGTACCAGAACGCGAACAACTCGATCCGCGTGTCGGACGAGTTCATGCACGCCTACGAGAACGGCTCGGACTTCGGCCTGCGCGCGCGTCAGACCGGTGAGGTCATCGAGCGCGTCGACGCCAAGTCGCTGTTCGGCAAGCTCGCCCAGGCCGCGTGGGCTTGCGCCGACCCCGGCATCCAGTACGACGACACGATCAACGACTGGCACACCTGCCCCGAGTCTGGCCGCATCACCGCGTCCAACCCGTGCTCCGAGTACATGCACCTCGACAACTCGAGCTGCAACCTCGCGTCGCTGAACCTGATGAAGTTTCTCGGCGACGACGGCAGGTTCGACGCTGTCACGTTCGCGAAGGCCGTCGAGCTGATCATCACCGCGATGGACATCTCGATCTGCTTCGCGGACTTCCCGACCGAGCCGATCGCGGAGACCACCCGCAAGTTCCGTCAGCTCGGCATCGGCTACGCCAACCTCGGCGCACTGCTGATGGCGACCGGCCACGCTTACGACTCCGAGGGTGGCCGTGCGCTCGCGGCGACCATCACGTCGTTGATGACGGGTGTGTCGTACCGCCGTTCCGCGGAGCTCGCGGGCATCGTCGGCGCGTACGAGGGCTACAAGCGCAACGAGACCGCGCACCAGCGCGTCATGCGCAAGCACGCCGCCGCGAACGACCTGATCCGGACCTACGGCGGGAACGACGCCGCGACGCACAAGGTCTCGACCGAGGCGTGGCAGCAGGCGCTGGAGATCGGCGCGAAGAACGGCTGGCGCAACGCCCAGGCGTCCGTGCTGGCTCCGACCGGCACCATCGGCCTGATGATGGACTGCGACACCACCGGTATCGAGCCGGACCTGGCCCTGGTCAAGTTCAAGAAGCTCGTCGGCGGCGGCTCGATGCAGATCGTCAACCAGACGGTGCCGCGCGCGCTGAAGTCGTTGGGCTACCAGGACGAGCAGATCGAGGCGATCGTCGAGTTCATCGGCGAGCACGGCCACGTCGTGGACGCGCCGGGCCTGCGTCGTGAGCACTACGAGGTCTTCGACTGCGCGATGGGCGAGCGTTCCATCGCACCGATGGGCCACGTGCGGATGATGGCGGCCACGCAGCCGTTCCTGTCCGGTGCGATCTCCAAGACGGTCAACATGCCGGAGTCGGCGACCGTCGAGGAGGTCGAGGAGATCTACTACCAGGGCTGGAAGCTCGGCCTGAAGGCGCTCGCGATCTACCGCGACAACTGCAAGGTCGGCCAGCCGCTGTCCGCGGGCAAGGGCGCGAACAAGGGCGCCGAGGCCAAGACCGAGACGGTCGTCGAGTACCGCCCGGTCCGCAAGCGCCTGCCGAAGAAGCGCCCGTCGCAGACCGTGTCGTTCACGGTCGGTGGCGCGGAGGGCTACCTGCACGCCGGTTCGTACCCGGACAACGGCCTGGGCGAGATCTTCGTCAAGCTGGGCAAGCAGGGTTCGACGCTGGCCGGCGTGATGGACGCGTTCTCGATGTCCATCTCGGTGGGTCTGCAGTACGGCATCCCGCTGGAGTTCTACGTCTCGAAGTTCCAGAACCTGCGCTTCGAGCCTGCGGGCATGACGGACGACCCGGACGTGCGGATCGCGACCTCCGTGCTCGACTACCTGTTCCGCCGCTTGGCTCTGGACTACCTGTCCTACGACAAGCGCGCGCAGCTCGGCATCTTCACGGCCGACGAGCGTTCGGCGCAGGTGGCCAACGACTACGGCACGCCTTCGTCCGATGTGGACCTCGAGGGCCTGCGCGGTTCGGTGGAGGCCTCTCCGGCCCAGGTCGAGGCCGCCGCCGCGCCGAAGCAGGTCGGCAGCTCGACCGAGCTGCTGGAGCTGCACCTGGGCAAGGCCGCTGACGCGCCGCTGTGCATGACGTGCGGCACGAAGATGCGCCCGGCCGGGTCCTGCTACCTGTGCGAGGGCTGCGGCAGCACGTCCGGCTGCAGCTGATCTAGTGCTGGCGGGCCGTCACGGCAGCGTGATGCCGTGGCGGTCCGCCAGTTTCTTCTCGATCTCCGCGATCATGCACGCGATGGTCGACGGGTTGAGGCCTTCGCCGAAGCGGTCGACGGTCTTCGCGAACTCGTCGGCGGCCAGCTCGCGGCATTCGGTCGTCAGGTCGCCCGCGTCGGTGAAGCACGCCAGCGGTTTGCGGCCGAACATGACCTCGAACTCCTCCCAGCCGCGGATCGTCCAGTACGTGTCGCAGGACTTGGCACGCGTTGCCCGCAGCCATCTCCACATGTACTGCGGGTCCTCATGGTTCGGAGCTTCGGTGTGGCACCGGCCGCACAGCAGCACGAGGTTGTCAGCCGAGTCGCCGCCGCCCAGTGCGGCCGGGACGATGCGGCACTGCTCCAGCCGCGACTTGTAGCCGCAGCGCCAGCACCGTTCGTGGGTTTCGTCCCAGTGCTCAGCGACCTGCTCGTTGCTGACGATCATGCGTCCCTCCCGGATGTCGACCTCCCTGTCGGTGGCGAAGGCGATTGCGTTTCACCTCCGCGCAACTGATAGAACAACGGGAATGCGCTCGTTCGACGACTTACGCGGTTACCTGCTCGGCCAGCTGAACGCCGCCGTGCGCCGCCCCGGCATGTACGGGGGCGAGCCGGTGATCCTGACGCTGCTGGACGCGCTGGCGTTCGCCGACGACCGCACCGACCGCTGGCAGGCCGAGCTCGACGCCCTCGTCGCGCGCGGGGCGGCCAACGCGGCGATGGTGAGCGGCGCTGTGCACGATGTGCTCGGTCACCGCAGCGAGGACGTCATGGCGTCGGTGTACGCGGATCTCGCGCACCGGCAGGGCTGGCTGTCGCTCGACGCGGACAGCCGGATTCCCGGTGTGCTGGGCGAACGGGACTGCCTGCTCGACGACGTGGTCGAGGAGTACGGCGAGCCGCCGTTGTGGTTGGGCGGCACCAACCCCAAGTACTCGAAGACGCTCGGCTATCCGGACAGGTCGGGGTCGCTGGTGTTCTTCCACTTCATGCCGGAGCTGCGGCTGATGGCGACGCGCCGCGGTGATGGCGGCTTCCGCGACAGCTTCGTCTTCACACCAGCCGGGCAATCTCGATGAACTCGGTGATGAGCGGTGTGTGCCGGTGCGAGGCCCACGCCAGCGCCACCTCGTTCGGCGCGATGTCCTCGATCGGCACGTGCACCAGGTCTTCGCGCGAGTAGAACACCGCGGTCGACAACGGCAGGACGGCCACACCGCCGTGCATCGCGACGTGCTCCAGCTTCTCCTCGACAGACCGGAACCCCGGCGGGTCGGTGTGCTGCACGCGCCGCTCGCCGGACAGGTCCGCCTCCAGCACGCTTTCCTTGCCCGCCAACCGATGCGTCGCGGGCACCACGGCCACCCGCGGCTCCGTGAACAGCGGCACGATCGACAGCCCCGCAGCAGGCACTGGCAACCGCACATAGCTGACGTCCACCCGGCCGTCGTGGATCACCTCGACCTGGTCCTCCCACGTCGTGCGCAGCACCTCGACCCGCAAACCTGGATGCCGCGAGGTCAGGACACGTACCGCGGCCGTCACGATCAGCCCCGGCATGAACCCGACCGTGAACGTGTCCGCCACGCCCACCCGCCGCAGCAACGCCGACGCCTGGGCGAGCAACGGCCGTGCGTCGGCCAGCAGCTGCTCACCGGCCGCGGTGAGCCGGGTGCCCTTCGACGAGCGGTCGAACAGCTGCACCTTCAGCTCCGCCTCGAACGCGCGGATCTGCCGCGACAGCACGGGTTGCGCGATGTGCAGCGCCTCGGCCGCGCGGCCGAAGCCGAGGTGTTCCGCGACCGCCACGAAGTACCGCAGCTTCCGCAGGTCCAGGTCCATGCCTCCAGGGTATGACAGACGACCGGACAGGTCTTGGACCACGCGCCCGTACCGGGCGCACGCTGGAGCCATGAAATCCACACTGGACGGACAGCGGGTCGCGATCCTGGGCGGCTCCTCGGGAATCGGCCTGGCGACGGCGCAAGCGGCACTGGAGGCGGGCGCCGAGGTCACGATCGTCTCGCGTACCCCGAAGCCTGGCTTCGCCCATCGCGCGGCCGATCTGACCGATCCCGCAGCCATCACCGAGGCCCTTGACGCCATCGGCGAGATCGACCACCTCGTGTACACGGCGGGGGAGCCGCTGGAGCTGATGACTCTCGCCGACTTCGACCGCGACCGCGCGAGGACCTTCTTCGGCCTCAGGTACTTCAGCGTGCTCGATGCCGTCAAAGCCGCGCGGGTCACCACGTCGATCACGCTCACCACCGGTATCGCGAAGGACCGGCCGGGACCGGGCTGGGCGGTCGCGGCCAGTGTCTGCGGCGCGGTCGAGGCGCTGACCAAGGCACTCGCGATCGAGCTGGCGCCGTTGCGGGTCAACGCGGTCAGCCCCGGTGTGGTGCGCAGCCCGTTGTGGGGACCGGACGCCGAGCAGCTCTACACCGATGTCGGCAAGTCGCTGCCGTTGCAACGGGTCGGCGAGGTCGAGGAGATCGCCCACGCGTTCCTGTACCTGATGACGCAGCCGTGGGCGACCGGCACGATCCTCACGGTCGACGGTGGCACCGTGCTCGCCTGAAATACCAAGCCGGTCCCGCTCGCTGGCGTGCTCGGTCACGTCGAAGGAACCTCCCTCGTTCACGCTGTCGGTCGCCGAGCGCGAAGAGCTCCCGGGCTGGGTGAGCCGCTAACAATCTAACTGTACAACGCGCCGTTTACCCATTAGCCTAATGCGTCATGACGGCATCGAAGCATGTGACAAGGCACCGGTTCGCGGACGTCGACGGCCTCAAGGTCTTCTACCGGGAGGCCGGCGACCCGAACGCGCCCAAACTCCTGCTCCTGCACGGCTTCCCGTCCGCCTCGCACCAGTACGCGCGGCTCATCGAGGAGCTCAAGGACGACTTCCACATCATCGCGCCCGACAACCCCGGCTCCGGTCACAGCGACGCGCCAGAGCGCCACTACACGTTCGACTTCCTCGCCGACGTCATCGAGAAGTTCCTGCAGACCATCGGTTTCACGGGCTTCTCGATGTACGTCTTCGACTTCGGCGCCCCGGTCGGCTTCCGCATCGCTACGCGGCACCCCGAGTGGATCAACGGCCTGATCGTCCAGAACGGCAACGCCTACGAGGACGGGCTGTCGGACCTGGCCAAGGGCTTCGTCGCCAACCGCGACCCGCAGGCCGCCCGCGACCTGCTCGCCCTGCAGTACACGAAGTTCGGCTACCTCGAAGGCGCCCGCGACCCCGAGGCGATCTCGCCCGACACGTGGACCCTCGACCAGCACTACCTCGACCTGCGCCCGCAGCCCCAGATCGACCTCTTCCTCGACTACCACACCAACGTCGCCAAGTACCCGGAATGGCAGGCCTACCTGCGCGAACACCAGCCGCCGACGCTGATCGCGTGGGGCCGGGGCGACCCGTTCTTCATCGAGCCCGGCGCCAAGGCGTACCTGCGCGACCTGCCTGACGCGCAGCTGCACCTGCTCGACACCGGCCACTTCGCGCTGGAGGAGGACCTGGCCGAGATCGCTGCGCTGATCAGGGTCTTTGCCCCGTCGGTGTGATTTATTCATCACGTGTTGAGTTTTTGGCCGGACGCTCGTAGCCTCAGCGTCATGGACGACTACTGCGTGGATTTCGGGGCCATCGACGGCACGATGCTCGCCGTCGTGGGAGGCAAGGCTGCGAACCTCGGTGAACTCACGAGGGCGGGCCTGCCGGTGCCGCAGGGCTTCTGCGTCACCACGGACGCCTACCGCGCCGTCGCGCAGGCGGACGCGCTGGCGAGCACCACCCCCGAGAACGCCCGCAGGACGTTGCTCGAAACCCCTGTGCCGCAGGCGATTCGGGACGAGATCGTCGCCGAGTACCGCAAACTCGGCGACAACGTCCCGGTCGCGGTGCGGTCCAGCGCCACGGCCGAGGACCTGCCGTTCGCGAGCTTCGCGGGCCAGCAGGACACGTTCCTCAACATCGTCGGCGAGGACGCGGTGGTCGACGCCGTGCGCCGCTGCTGGGCCTCGCTGTGGACCGATCGCGCCGTCAGCTACCGCGAGACGAACGGCATCGACCACACCACCACGTACCTCGCCGTTGTGGTGCAACGGATGGTGCAGTCCGCGGTGTCCGGCGTGATGTTCACGGCGAACCCGGTCACCGGCAAGCGCGACCAGATCGTCATCGACGCGAGCCCCGGTCTCGGCGAGGCCGTCGTTTCGGGCGCCGTCAACCCGGACCAGTTCGTCGTCGACGGCCGCGAGATCGTCGAGAAACGGCTGGGAGACAAGAAGTTCCTGATCCGGTCACTGCCCGGCGGCGGCACCGAGCACGTCGAGGTCGGCGAGAACGAGGAGCAGTGTCTGACCGACGGCCAGATCCACGCGCTCGCCGTCCTCGGCCGCAAGGTGCAGCAGCACTACGGCTCGCCGCAGGACACCGAGTGGGCGATCGACGCCGACGGCGAGCTCCACCTCACCCAGGCGCGGCCGATCACGACGCTGTTCCCGTTGCCCGACAACTCCGACGGCAACGCGCACGTCTACTTCTGCTTCAGCCTCGCGCAGGGCCTCGAGCGCCCGATCACGCCGATGGGCCGTGCGGCGTTCCGCGAGATCGCCAAGTCCGCCTTCGAGGTCGTGATCGGAGACCCGAAGAGCCAGTCCTATGTGGAGAACGGCGAACGCATCTTCTTCGACGTCACCAAGGTTCTGCAGAGCAAGGTGGGCCGCGAGTTCGTCACGCGGCTGCTCGGCGTGATGGAGGCGCGCTCCTCCGAGGTGCTGCGCGGCCTGTTCGACGACCCGCGGTTCGCGATCAGGAACTCCTCCCCGACACCTGCTCTCAAACGTGTGCTGCGACTGGCGCGCCGGTTCCACGTGCCAGTGGTCGCGGGGAAGGCGCTGGTCAACCCGGAGAAGGCTGTGCGCGACGCGTTGCTGATGGAACGCGACATCCTGGAGAAGTCCGCGAACCTCCCGATCGAGCAGTCGCTGCGGCAGTGCGTCATTCCGGTGCTGCCACGCCTCGCGCCCACCGCGCTGGTCGGCTTCGCGATGCTCGGCATCGTCGGCAAGATCGTGAAGACGAAGCCGGGTGAACTGCAGACGGTCCTGCGCGGCCTGCCGAACAACATCACCACCGAGATGGACATGGCGATGTGGGATCTCGCGCAGGAGATCAGGCACGATCCCGTCGCGCTGCAGCAGTTCCAGAACGGCGAACGCCTCGCGGCGCTGGACCGCTTCCTCGCGAAATGGGGGCACAGAGCCGTCGCGGAGATCGACCTCGGCCTGCCCAGGTGGTCCGACGACCCGGCGCACGTCATCGGCGTCGTGCGGAACTACCTGCGCCTGGACGACGACAAGGCCGCTCCGGACGCCGTCTTCGCGCGCGGTGCGGCCGAAGCCGAAGCGATGATCGAGACGTTGGCCCGACGTGCGTGGGGCCGCGGCTGGTTCGTGCGCTTCGCGTTGCGCCGCACCAGGTTGCTCGCGGGCCTGCGCGAGTACCCGAAGTACCTGATCATCACCCTGTTCGGCGCGCTGCGGAAGCGGATCGCGGACCTCGGCACCTCGTTGGTGGAGCAGGGCAGGATCGCCCAGGTCGACGACGTGTACTTCCTCAACTTCGAGGAAATGCGTTCTGCGGAAGGTGATCTGCGGTCGATCGTGGCCGAA
This sequence comes from Pseudonocardiales bacterium, assembly GCA_032230575.1. Taxonomy (GTDB): domain Bacteria; phylum Actinomycetota; class Actinomycetes; order Mycobacteriales; family Pseudonocardiaceae; genus Lentzea. The sequence goes on from JAVXWK010000657.1 coordinate 18,320, forward strand.
CGGCGTGAGGTCTACGACCGCGAGATGCGGCGCCGGCACATCCCGCGCGTCCAGCTCTCGGACGGCACCGAGCCGGAAGCCGTGCACCACGGCGCCCCAGCGGACGGCGACCTCGTCGGCACTCCGGCGTCGGCGGGCACGATCACCGGCATCGCACGGGTGGTGATGGACCCGGTCGGCGCGCACCTCGAACCCGGCGAGATCCTCGTCGCGCCGTCGACGGATCCGGGCTGGACCCCGTTGTTCCTGACGGCGGGCGGCCTCGTGATGGAGATGGGCGGCTCGAACTCGCACGGCGCGGTCGTCGCCCGCGAGTACGGAATCCCCGCGGTGGTGGGCGTTCGAGAGGCTGTGACACGGATCAAGACCGGTGAGCGGATCACCGTGGACGGGAGCACGGGAGCGGTCACTACACTCGAGAACTGATGACGAACCTGATGCGGGGAACCGAGCTCGCGCGCGACATCGTGCTGCGGGCGTCCGAAAAAGCCGCCGACTACACCTTGCGCACGGGCCGCAAACCCTGTCTGGCCACGGTGATCGTCGGCGAGGACCCGGCATCGGTCACGTACGTGCGGATGAAGCAGAACCGGAGCCACAAGGCGGGCCTCGAGTCCCGCCACGTGGCACTCCCGGAAGAGACGACGACCGACGAGCTCGTGGCGAAGATCCGCGAGCTGTCGGACGACGCCGGCGTGCATGGCATCCTGTTGCAGCACCCGGTACCGCGCCACATCGACGAACGGGCGGCGTTCGAGGCGATCGCGCCGCACAAGGACGTCGACGGCGTCACGATGCACTCGTTCGCCGGAATGTCCTTCGGGCGCAACGGGTTCGTCTCCTGCACGCCCGGCGGCATCCTCCGCCTGCTCGACGCGTACGACGTGGAGATCGCGGGCAAGCACGCCGTCGTCATCGGCCGCAGCCCGATCCTCGGCAAGCCCGCCGCGATGCTGCTCCTCGCCAGGGACGCCACCGTCACGATCTGCCACTCGAAGACCGCCGGACTGCCGGAAATCGTGCGCACGGCGGACATCGTGGTCGCCGCGGTGGGCAAGCCCAGGTTCGTCCAGGGCGACTGGATCAAGCCCGGCGCGGTCGTCGTCGACGCCGGCTACAACGAGGGCAACGTCGGTGACGTCGACTTCGAGGCGGTGACGGACGCCTTGATCACGCCCGTGCCTGGCGGTGTTGGTCCCACCACGATCGCGGTTCTGCTGGAACAGACCGTTGACGCCGCCTGGCGCGGACTGGACGCGTAATCTCGGTGTTGTGGCCGACGAATCCAAGGGTGAGCTGAACAAGGTCCAGCAGGGCATCGCCGACTACCTGCTGCGCGCCGGTGTGGACGGGTTCGGCCCGTTCAAGAGCGCGCGCGAGGCCGCGTCCGACGCGCTCGTCAAGAAGGGCGACGAGACCGACGCGATCAAGCACCTCATCCGCACGCACGTCGCACTGGCGGGCGCGCAGGGCTTCATCACGAACCTCGGCGGCCTGATCACGCTGCCGATCTCGCTGCCGTCCAACATCGCGGCCGCCTACGTGATCCAGACGCACCTCATCGCGTCCATCGCGTCGTTGCGCGGCCACGACGTCGACAGCGAAGAGGTGCAGACGGCCATCCTGCTGTGCCTGCTCGGCAACGCCGGAACCGAGCTGTTCAAAAAGGTCGGCATCAAGCAGTTCACCAAGAAGGCCGCCTCGGCACTCATTACAAAATTCGGTACAAAGAAACTCGGCACCCTCGCGGCCAAGGGCGTTCCGGTACTGGGCGGCGTCATCGGGGGTGGCGTCGACGCCGCCTCTACCAGAGCGGTCGGCGCATTCGCAAATCGCTACTTCGCCCGCACGGACGTATTGCCGAAGGTTATCGACGGCGAGGTGCTGTCCGTGGAGATCGAAGAAGCGGACGGAATGACCGATTCGCGCTAGCTCAGCCGGTCCAGTGCCGCGCTGAACGCGTCCGGCGAGATGGCCACACCGCCGCTGAACGGGTTCTGCATCTGGTAGATCGCGAACAACAGCAGAACCAGCGTCGAGCTCAGCGTGATCGTGATCAGCAGCTGCGAGATCAGGTTCGGACCGCCGAACAGGTACGGGAACAGCAGCGACAGCGCGGTGCCGATCAGCAGCGCGAGCCACACGACCGGGTTGACCCCGTTGCCCGCCGCGTCCAGCCGCTCCTGCCGCGCCTGGTAGACCTCCCACAGCTGGTTCGCCGCCTCGGTCTTGCGGTCCTGCTGCCAGTCTCCGTCCGGCGCCGACGTGGCGATCGTGTCCCTGAGCTGGTTCAACGTGGCCCAGCCCCGGTTGTCGACGCCCTCGCCCGCGCTCATGTGCGACCACTCCTCGTCCACGACGGTCGACACGTAGTCGCGGATGAGCTGCTCCACCTTGTCCTTCGCGGGCGCCGGCAGCGAGTCAGACGACCAGTCGACGGCGACGAGCGCGTTGGCCTCCCTCTGCACCTGTTCCTCGGCGTTGTTGGACGCGTCGAACAGGGAGATGAGGATGAAGGCGACCAGGACGGCGTGCAGGCCGGCGACGATGCTGAACACCGAACCGCCGGCGCCGAGGTTCTTCTCGCCGACTTCCTCCGAGCCGAACCGACGTGCGATGACGACCAGGATGGTGGACAGAACGGCCGCACCGAGAACCCAGAGCAGGCCGGTGACGTAAATGCTCAATTCGGCTCCTTTCTGGTGTGGGATTAGACCACGGTCTACTGTGGCCGGTACAGCACGGTCTGGTTAACGAGTAATGGTCAGGTGGGAATGCGCGGCAACAGCACCGGTACCCGGTTGTCGTATTGGACTGCTCCATTCCGGTGGCGGCAGGATTTGCTTGCGTTGAGCACCATCTCGTCTCTTTTGGTGCTTTCCGCGCCGTTCACCAGCGCCGTTGCTCATGCTGCACCGCCGAACTGTGACGCGTTTCAAGTCCGTTCATCCCATCGAGGCGCACTGTCGACGTTCACGAAACTGGACGTGTCATCCGGTGGGGTGACGGAGATAGCTCGGCTGGACTACGCGGTGAACGCGCTGGGGTACTCGGCGGCGTTGGGCCGTTTGGTTGGACTTACCTCCAAGGGGCACGCCTGGTGGAAGAACCCGTCGCACGTCGTGCTGATCGACCAGAAGGGCGCGGTCAGCGACCTCGGACCCGTTGACGCGCAGTGGTTCCGCACCGACGACGTGACCGCCGGCGCGGTCGTCGGCACCACCTTCTACGTGCGGGACAACGCGAGCCTGCGCGCGATCGACATCGACCCGGAGAGCCCCACGTACCTCAAGATCGTGCGCTCCGTCGTGCTCGACTGGCCGGCGCTCGCGCTGGACGACTTCACCGCGAACCCGGCCGGCAAGCTGACCGGGGTGTCCGCGGCGGGCTGGGGTCCGGGTGAGGTCGTGTCGTTCGACCCGGTTTCCGGTCGTGTGCTGAGCAAGAAGGAGATCAAGGAGCTGCCGGGCAGGTCGACCTACGGCGCTGTGGTGATCGACTCCGCGGGCACGATCCTCGCCACCAACAACGGGTACAAGGGTCGCAACCGCGTGTACCGGATCACCGACACGGCGGTGGAACTGTCGGCGGGCCCGGAGATGGGCATGATCGACGCGGCGGGCTGCCTGCCGAACCCGATGCCGCCGCGCGTCGAACCGCCCGCGCCGCGCCCAGAGGTGCCCGCGCCACCACCTCCCGCCCCCAAGCCGCCCGCGCCCGCGCCCCCGGCACCGGCTCCCGCTCCGGTCGTTCCGCCGCCTGCTCCTGTCGTGACGACTCCGCCGCCTTCCGTTCCGCCACAACCGGTTCCGGTGCGGGCGGCGCGGCAGAAGCCGGAGCCGCGCAGGGACCTGTCGCTCAAGGTCGAGTCCACGCCGCTGACGAAGTCCCGAAAGTGGGCGATGGTCACGATCATCCTGGTGATGCTGGGTGCCGGCGCGGCCGCTGCGAGGGCCCGCGGATAAATCGGTTGGCGTGATCCGGCGGCGTCGCTACCGTTGCGGCATGTTCATCATCTGATGGAACCCCGCAGCGCTCCAGACGCTGCCCTTCGCGACTCTCGCGCTTTGGTGACCCTTCAGCGGGTCCTTCTCGCACGGCCTTCGCCGTGTCCTTTGCACGCCCTCGTCATGAGGAGGCTTTCGCATGCCTGCCACCACTCCGCCAGACCCGGCCACCACTCCGGAAGAGCCCATGAACCGCGCCGCACGTCGTGCGCAGAAGCGGGCCAAGCACGACCAGAACGCGCACTTCCAGCTGCCTCAGCAGCGGGTGCCGGTGGTCCAGCCGCGCCAGTTCGCGACCCGTCGCCGCGGAGGATCCGCGTAGCCGACGCCGAACCAGGCGCGACACCGCAGGGGACGCACTCGTGTGCGTCCCCTGCTCTCTTTGTGCGCTTGATCTCCCGTTCTGTCCGAATCCGATCTAGCCTGAGGTGCTACCGGACCGACAGGATCGGAGGCGCCAGGTGAGGATCGCTGACGTTTTGCGCACCAAGGGATCGGCGGTTGCGACGATCGACCCGGACCTAACGGTCACCGAGCTGCTCAGAACGCTCGCCGAACACAACGTCGGCGCGATCGTCGTCGTCGGCCCGTCCGGCGTCGCGGGGATCGTGTCCGAGCGCGACGTCGTGCGCAGGCTGCATGAAGTCGGCCCTGACCTGCTGTCTTCGCCCGTGTCGGCGATCATGACGGCTGATGTCTTCACCTGCTCCCCGTCGGACACGGTGGACAGCCTCACGGTCGTGATGACCGAACGGCGCTTCCGCCACGTGCCCGTTCTGTCCGACGGGCAGCTGGTCGGCATCGTCAGCATCGGCGACGTGGTGAAGAGCCGGATCGGACAACTGGAGCAGTCGCAGGACCAGCTGCAGGCCTACATCGCCCAGGGCTGACCGTGTCCGGTGACTACGCTTGATCGGGTGAATCCTTCTGTTGGCCAGCCCGAACTGGTGGAAGTCGCCGCGGGCGTCCACGCCTACATCCAGCCCGACGGCTCCTGGATGATCAACAACACCGGCGTGGTCGTCGGCTCCGACGACACGCTGCTGCTCGTGGACACCACGTCCACCGAGGCGCGCAACCGCGCGTTGTTCGCCTCGGTGGCCACGGTCTGTTCTGCGGATCCTCGCTACGTCATCAACACCCACCACCACGGCGACCACACCTACGGCAACTGGCTCGTGCCGCCGTCGACCGTGATCGTCGGCCACGACGCGTGCCGCGAAGAAGTGCTCGCCGCGGGCCTGATCGCCGCCCAGGTGCTGACCGGCCCGGACTACGGCCACATCGAGGTGCGGCCGCCGTCCCTCACCTACACCTCGTCCCTGACGCTGCACCTGGGCTCGCGTGTCGTCGAGCTCCACCACCCCGGCCCGGCCCACACCCGCGGCGACACCGTCGTGTGGCTCCCCGCCGAACGCGTCCTCTTCACCGGCGACCTCGTCTTCGCGGGCGGCCAGCCGTTCCTCGCCGAGGGCAGCATCACCGGCTACCAGTCGGCCCTGGAGTTCCTGCGCTCGTTCGACGCTGAGGTCGTCGTGCCCGGTCACGGTCCGCTACTGCGCGGCGCCGAAATCAACCGCGTCCTGGACGACCTGGCCGCCTACACGACCTACCTGGCTGATCTTGCCGCTTCCGGGCATGCCGCCGGTAAGCCCCCGCTGGACGTGGTGAACGAGGCCGGCGAATCCCGCTTCTCCGCCTGGCAGGAGTCCGAGCGCCTGGTCGGCAACCTCCACCGCGCCTACCACGAGCTCGACGGCAAGCCCCTCTCCGAACGCCTCGAACTCCCGCGCGTATGGATGGACATGATGGCCCTGCACGGCGGTCCCATCGCCTGCCACGCTTGACCATAACCAATATATCGGTTTATCAACCATCTCTGACCTGGCGCTTAGCAATGACTCTTTGGACGACGTCGT
>JAVXWK010000664.1:0-14654 GCA_032230575.1 Pseudonocardiales bacterium
CTACCTGATCCCGATGCGCAAGACGGAACAGGGCACGTACGAGCTGAACGAGGAGGAGTCGACCTCGCAGCTCGTCATGTGGTCGGTGATGGCCTCGCCACTGATCATCGGGTCGGACCCGCGCACGCTGCCGCCGTCGATGATCGAGACGCTGAAGAACCCGGAGATCATCGCGGTCGACCAGGACCCGCTGGCCATCCAGGGCGTGCGGGTCGCAGGTTCGAACAACGTCGACGTGTACAGCAAGGTGTTGTCCGCCAAGGGCGAGCGTGCCGTCGCGGTGCTCAACCGCAACGACCAGCCCGCCACGTACACGGTCGACTTCGCCGATGCCGGACTCAAGGGTGACGTGTCGATTCGCGATCTGCGTGCGCGTGCCGACAAGGGCACGGGCAGCTCGTACACCGTCACGGTTCCCGCGCACGGCACCGCGTTCCTGAAGCTGCGCGGCGAGACCGCGGTTCCCGGCACCGACCTCGGCGGCGACACGTCCGCGAGCCCGGCGCTGGTCCGGTGGGACGACCAGAACGCGGCGGTTTTCGCGCGGGACAGGGCAGGGCGCCTGCAGCAGCGGTCGATGACCGGTGGCGAGTGGCGTGGCTGGGTCACCTTGGGTGGACCGAAGAACGGCCAGATCCTCGGCCAGCCGTCCGCGTTCGCGAGTCCGAACGGCCGGGTCGACCTGTTCGTCCGCGGCACCGACAACGTTGCCTACCAACGGACCTACACCGGTGGCCGCTGGGGCGCCTGGACCTCGCTCGGCGGCACGCTGACCGACTCGGTGTCGGTGGCGTTCACCGGACCGGACAGCTGGAGCCTGTTCGGCCGCGGCGCCGACGGTCGCGTGTGGACTCGCGACAAGAACTCGGTCTGGACCTCGGTCGGTTCGCCCGGCAACCAGCAGATCTACGGCAGGCCATCCGCCGCAACGGTGGCGGCCGGCACGTTCGTCACGGTCCGGCTGCAGGACGACTCCGCCTGGTACCGCAGGCGCACCGCGAACGGCTGGTCCGCGTGGACCTCGCTCGGCGGCGTGATCAGCGGTAGCCCGACCGCGGTGGCCAACGGTGACCGCGTCAACGTCTTCGTCCGCGGCAGCGACTACACGTTGTGGCAGCAGGATCTCGTCGACGGCGCGGGCACGTGGTGGTTCAAGCGCGACCAGTACGTCAGCAACGCGCTCACCGGCGCGGTCGGAGCGGCAGCAGGTACCGGCGGGTCCTCGTGGGTCGCGGTGCGAGGTCCGGACAACGCCGTGCACCTCGCCACCCTGCCCGCGAACTGACCCCGCCGAGGAGCACCGATGACCACTCGTCGCCGATTCCGCCCAACTGGAGCACACCGATGACCTCCCGCCGCGCTTTCCTCAAGGCTTCCGGCGCGCTGGGGCTGGGAGCACTCGCCCTGCCCACCTTCACCGCGCACGCCGAGCCCTACCGCCCCACCGGCAATCCGCTCAACACCAACCCGACCACCCTCTGGTATCCCGCTCCCGCCGACGAGGCGAAGATCATCGAGCAGGGCCTGCCGATCGGCAACGGGCGCCTCGGCGCGCTCGTCGGCGGTGGCGTCGAGAAGGACTTCCTGTACCTGACCGACGTCACGCTGTGGACCGGCGAGCTCAACGACGCGCTCGAGGGCGACGGTCAGTTCCCCTACGACCCGACGCACTTCGGCACGTTCTCGTTGCTCGCCAAGCTCTACATCGAGATGCCGGGCCACGCGGGCGCCACCGGATATCGTCGCGCGCTCGACCTGAGCAACGGCATCGTCACGACGAACTACACGTTCGGCGGCAAGCAGTACCGCCGCGAGATCTACGCGAGCCACCCGGACGACGTGGTGATCGTCCGGCTCGTCGGCCCGAACCAGTCCGGCACCATCAACCTGACCGGCGCCCACGGCGAACCCTCAGTGGGCGACGCACCGCACACCGCCGCGCTGTTCACCGGCTCGTTCGTGAACCGGTTGGCGTACAGCGGTGTCGTCACGGCCCATAGTCCTGATGGGACGGTCGAAGTGGACGGCGCAAAGCTGTCGTTCACCGGCTGCTCGGACCTGGTGATCGTGTTCTCCGGCGGCACGAACTACGTCCCGGACGCGTCCACCGGTTTCCTCGACCCGGCCGTGGAACCGGCCAAGATCGCGCTCGGCAAGGCGGCTGTGCGGGCGAAGGGCGACGCCCTGCTGCGCACCCACGTCGCCGACTACCGCAAGCGCTATGACCGGCAGAAGGTCGACCTGGGCCGCTCGACCGACGCCCAGCGCGCTCTGGACACGTGGACCCGGCTCAGGACCAGGGCGTCGAGCGGCACACCGGACCCGGAACTCGAGGCGAGCTACCTGCAGTTCGGCCGCTACCTCACGATCACGGGGTCGCGCGACAACCTGCCGATCAACCTGCAAGGACTGTGGCTCGCGAACAACAACCCCGACTGGTACAGCGACTACCACACCGACATCAACATCCAGATGAACTACTGGCTGGCGGACCGGGCGTCGCTGTCGGACAGCTTCGACGCGCTCGCGGACTACTGCGTCGCCCAGCTGCCCGCGTGGACGAACTCCACGCAGGCGTTGTTCCAGGACTCGCGCAACCGGTTCCGCAACACGAACAACCGCGTCGCCGGGTGGGCGATCGCCTTCTCCACCAACATCTACGGTGGCAGCGGCTGGTGGTGGCACCCCGGCGGCAACGCGTGGCTGTGCATGTCGCTGTTCGAGCACTACGAGTACACGCTCGACCGCGACTACCTGGCCAAGATCTACCCGTTGCTCAAGGGTGCCTGCGAGTTCTGGGAAGCGCGCCTCGTCGAGACCCCGAAGGGCCTGGTCGACGACTACGACTGGTCGCCGGAGCACGGCCCGCAGGACGCGCGCGGTCTCACCTACGCGCAGGAACTGGTGCACAACCTGTTCGGCAAGTACCGGACGGCGACCGACGTGCTGCGCCGCGACCAGTCCTACGGCCGCAAGATGTCTTCGTTGCGGGACAAGCTCTACCTGCCGGAGATCAGCCCGAAGACCGGTGAGCTGCAGGAGTGGATGTCGCCGGACGACCTCGGCGAGACCACGCACCGGCACCTGTCACCGCTGGTCGGCTTCTTCCCCGGCGACCGCATCAACCACGACGACTCCCCTGCCGCATTGGTGGACGGCGTGCGGAAGCTCCTGACCACGCGCGGCATGGAGAGCTTCGGCTGGGGTCTCGCGTGGCGGGCGGCGTGCTGGGCGCGGCTGAAGGACGCGGACCGCGCCTACCAGCTGATCCAGAACGTGCTGCGGCCGTCGCTGAACTTCGCCAACGGCTCGGCGGCGAACTTCTTCGACATGTACAGCTTCGGCGACAGGTCCATCTTCCAGATCGACGCGAACCTAGGTGCCCCGGCGGCGATGCTGGAGATGCTGCTGTACGCGCGGCCGGGTGTGATCGAGCTGCTGCCGGCGCTGCCGTCGGCGTGGAAGACCGGCTCCGTCACGGGAATCGGTGCCCGCGGCGGGTTCACGGTCGACCTGACGTGGCGTGACGGCAAGGTGATCACCGCCGTCGTGCACAGCATCGGCGGCACCGCGACCGAGGTGCGGTTCGGCCGCTGGAAGAAGCGGATCAGCCTGCGGAAGGGGCAGTCCGTCACGCTTCGCCCGTAACGCGGCCGGTTCGTGGTCACCAGTGCTTTGAGATCCGCTGGTGACCACGAACCTCCTGCCGAAATCGTCCTGACGAGCCCCAGGTCCGCCTACACCTGGCCGGAAGTCCTGTCCGAAGCCGTGCCCGACCCGACAAAGCACTACTGGACAGCCCTTGTCGAGTCCCGCACCACCAGCGTTGTCGCCAGCTCGATGTGCAACGCCTCAGGCTGATGCCCGTCCAGCACCCGCATCAGCTGGGTGACCGCGATCCTTCCCATCTCCTGCAACGGTTGCCGCACGGTCGTCAGCCGCGGATCCGTCGCCTCGGCCAGATCGATGTCGTCGAACCCGGTCACCGACAGGTCTGATGGCACCCGCAGCCCGCGTTCCCTCGCTGCCTGCAACGTGCCCACCGCGACCTTGTCGTTGAAGCACACGATCGCGGTCGGGCGCGGCGAGAGGTCCAGCAACTCCGAGGCCGCCCGCTTGCCTTGCGCGGTAGTGGGTTCGACGTACCGCAGGCGCTCCGAGGTCAACAACACGCCGGCCTGGGCAAGGGCAGCGCGGTGCCCGGCCAGGCGCGCGTCGCCCGCCAGCCACTCCTCAGGCCCCGCGATCACGCCGATGTCGCGGTGCCCCAGGCTGATCAGGTGGTCCGCCACCGCCCGCGCCCCAGAGGAGTGCGCAGCCGACACGGCGGCGATGTCCGGTGGCGGCGGCGTGCGCGGATCCACGACGACGAACGGGAAACCCGCCTGCGACAACGCGACCAGCTCGTCGCCCTCCTCCGGCGGCAAGATGAGGATCGCGGCGTCGACGTCCGAACCGGGCAGGCCCCGCAACGCGTCGGTGTGCTGGCCCGACTCCCCCGCGTCCAGCAGCAGGCGCAGGCCGTGCAGCTTCAGCGTCTCGGCGATCGAGGAGACGATCAGGCCGAAGTAGTCGGTGAGGACGTACGGGCAGCGGACGTAGACGGTCCTGACCCGGACCGGCACCGACTGCCTGCGCCGCTCGACCGCCTGAAGCACCAGGTCACGGGTTCGCGGAGCCACGTTCACGTGGTCGTTGAGCACGCGGGAAACGGTCGCGACCGAGACGCCGGTCTCCGCGGCGATGTCACGGAGACTCGCGCGCTGTTTCACGTTCTCGATCTGACGTTCCACCAGGTCAATGTACCGGAACTCGCCCAATCCATTGACCGTTGCCACGGCCGGGTGTTTCATCCTGGAAGCTGATGTTTCACAGTGATGAACGGGTGTTACATGAGACGAACCGCGATCGTGGCTCTGTTGCTCGGCATCACCGCCGTGCCCACCGCCGAGGCTTCCAGTGCGCCTGAAGCCCGCGTGTGGGTCACCACGCCGGACCGGACGGAGCTGATGCACGAACGCCCGCGCGTCACGTTCGGCACCGCGGCCTCGACTCATCCGACGATCGTGGTCGACCCCGACCGCGGCTATCAGACGATCGACGGGTTCGGTGCCTCCATCACGGACTCGTCCGCCGAGGTGCTCGCGGGCCTGTCCCCCGCCGTCCGCGCCGACACCATGCGCAAGCTGTTCGACCCGAAGTCCGGCATCGGCGTCAGCTTCCTGCGCCAGCCGGTCGGTTCGTCCGACTTCACGGCAGCCGGGAACCACTACACCTACGACGACGTCCCGGCCGGACAGACGGACTTCGCGCTCAGGCACTTCAGCGTCGAGCACGACGAGGCGAAGATCCTTCCGTTGCTGCGCGAGGCAAAGCGGCTCAACCCGAAGCTCAAGGTCATGGCCACGCCGTGGAGCCCTCCGGCGTGGATGAAGGCGAACGACTCGCTCATCGGCGGCCGGCTCAAGGACGATCCGAAGATCTACGACGCCTACGCGCGCTACCTCGTGAAGTTCGTCAAGGCCTACACAGCGGCAGGTGTGCCGATCGACTTCCTGTCCGTGCAGAACGAGCCGCAGAACCGCAAACCCGACGCATACCCCGGCACGGACATGCCCGTCGCGGCACAGCTCAAGGTGATCGAGGCACTGGGCCCGAAGCTCCACAACTCCCGCACCAAGATCCTGGGCTACGACCACAACTGGGCCACGCATCCCAACGACGGCACCGCGGAAGCCGACTACCCGTACCAGATCCTGCGCTCCCCAGCCGCCAAGTGGCTCGCCGGCACGGCCTACCACTGCTACTACGGCAACCCCGCGGCGCAGACCGCACTGCACAACGCCTTCCCGGACAAGGGGATCTGGTTCACCGAGTGTTCCGGCTCGAAGGGCGCCACCGACCCGCCCGCCAAGGTCTTCAGCGACACGCTGCGGTGGCACGCGCGCAACGTCGTCCTCGGCACCACCCGCAACTGGGCCCGCAGCGCGGTGAACTGGAACATCGCCCTGGACAGCACCGGCGGCCCGCACAACGGCGGCTGCGGTACCTGCACGGGTCTGATCACCGTGCAGCCTGATGGCTCGGTCACCACCGACGCCGAGTACTACACGATCGGCCACCTGTCGAAGTTCGTGAAGCCGGGCGCCCGCCGCATCGCCAGCACCTCGTTCGGCACCACCGGGTGGAACGGCCAGATCATGGACGCCGCGTTCCGCAACCCGGACGGCTCCACGGCCCTGGTGGTGCACAACGAGAACGACGAGCCGCGGACGTTCGCGGTGAACGCCGGCGACCGCACCTTCGAGTACACCCTGCCCGGCGGCGCCCTCGCCACGTTCACCTGGACGGCGAACCTGCGCAGCAAATTCCACGCACTCCCCCTGACCGGCGCCACGGACCCCGCGCTCATCGACGACGACGCCTCCACCAGTTGGTCGAGCGGCGCGGCACAGGCTCCCGGTCAGTTCGTGCAGGTGGATCTGGGACACCGCGAGGAGTTCCGGAGGGTCGCGGTCGACAGCGGCGGCAACCTCGGCGACTACGTCCGCGACTGGGAGCTGTCCGCGAGCGACGACGGCACGAAGTGGCGCACGCTCGCGACCGGAACGAGCACCGGCCAGCTCACCACCATCGACGTGCGGAGGACCAGCGCGCGCTACCTCCGCATCACCTCCACCGCCACCGCGAGCAACTGGTGGAGCATCGCGGAAATTCGTCTCCACAAATAGAACCGGGCGCCCGAACCCCTGCAAGGAGCGCTATGTCAAAGACGACAAAACGCCTGCGTAGCATGGTGATCGTCGCAGCAGTCGTGATGGCGGGGACAGCCACCCCGTCCGCGACGGCCGCGACCAACGCCAGCGTGTGGCTGACCACCGCCGACCGCTCGAACCTGTTGCGGCAACAGGGAGATGTGACGTTCGGTTCGGGCGGCAGCGGCCCGACGATCACGGTGAACCCGAACTCGACCTACCAGTCCATGGTGGGCTTCGGCGCGTCGTTCACCGACGCGGCAGCCTGGAACATCTTCAACTCACCCCGCCGTGACGAGATCATGAACCAGCTGTTCAACCGGAGCAGCGGCATCGGCATGAGCTTCCTCCGCCAGCCGATCGGCGCGACCGACTTCTCCCGCAGCTTCTACACCTACAACGACGGCGCCGCGGACCCGGCACTCTCCCGGTTCTCCACCGCGCACGACAACGCCTATATCCTTCCCCTGATCCGCCAGGCGAAGCAGCTCAACCCGCAACTGTCCATCATGGCCACACCGTGGAGCGCCCCGGCGTGGATGAAGAACAACAACAACCTCATCCGCGGCTCGCTCAACGACAGCAGCATCGGCGTCTACGCGGACTACCTGGTCAAGTTCACCCAGGCCTACCAGGCGGCGGGCGCGCCGATCGACTACCTGAGCGTCCAGAACGAGCCGAACTTCGAACCGCCCGGCTACCCCGGCATGCGGATGTCCGCTCAGCAGCAGGTCAACGTCATCAACAACCTGGTCCCGAAACTCCGCGCTGCCGGTCAGCAGGCCCGCATCCTCGGCTACGACCACAACTGGGACGACACGAACTACCCGCAGACCGTGAACAACGGCGCGGGCAACAACGTGATCGGCTCTGCGTGGCACTGTTACGGCGGCAACCCGAGTGGGCAGTCCGTCGTGAAGAACAACCAGCCGGGCAAGGACATCTTCTTCACCGAGTGCTCCGGCACGAGGTCCGCTGACGACGCGACGACGTTCCGTGACACGTTGCGCTGGCAGGGCATCAACCTCGCGATCGGCGCCACCCGCAACCACGCGCGCAGCGTCGCGATCTGGAACATGGCGCTGGACAACAACAACGGCCCGGTCATCGGCAGCTGCACGAACTGCACGGGCGTCCTCCGGACGAACGGCAACGACGTGACCTACAACGCCGAGTACTACGTACTGGGCCACCTCTCGAAGTTCGTGCAACCCGGCGCGGTGCGCATCGACTCGACCGGTTACGGCGAGGGCGGCATCCAGAACGTGGCCTTCCGCAACCCGGACGGCCGGATCGTGCTCGTCGCGCTGAACTCCGGTGGCGCGCAGAACTTCCGCGTCTCCTACGGCGGTCAGACCTTCGGTTACAACCTCCCGGCGGGCGCCATGGCCACGTTCACCTGGCCCGGCACGCTCGACCCCGGCCAGCCGGGCCGCACCGGGCAGATCACCGGCCTGGGCGGCAAGTGCCTGGACGTCACGAACGGCTCGACCACCAACGGAAACCGGCCGCAGATGTGGACCTGCGGCGCCGGCCCGAACCAGCAGTGGACCCTGTCCGCCGACGGCACGGTGCGCGGGCTCGGCAAGTGCCTCGACGTCACCGGCAACGGAACCGCCGACGGGACCGCGGTTCAGCTCTGGGACTGCTTCGGCGGCGGCAACCAGCGGTGGACGGCCACGAACGGCACGTTGGTGAACGTCGGCAGCAACAAGTGCCTGGACGTGGCCGGGAACAACACGGCCAACGGCGCGCTGCTGCAGATCTGGTCGTGCACGGGCGGGGCCAACCAGCGGTGGACCGTGCCCGCGTAGTGGTCGGCAGGCCGGTGTCCGAAGACGGCGGGCACCGGCCCTGCGCTCTGCTTGAGGTCACACCGCTCGGGTAACCGCACGGTATGACTGATCCCGTCAATCCCGAGGCGCCGCACTCCCCCGGCACCCCCAGCCTGGACGATCTCGACACCGAGGAACCTCAGGTGCCGCAGGAGGAAACCGAGGAGGAGCCGGCCGAACCGCCGGACTGAGCTCGATGTCAGCCTCAGGACGAGGCAGGCGGGTGAGTCACGCGCGCGCCGCCACCACGGCCCGGCGGCCGCGCAGGAATCCGCGCGCCGCGGTCAGCAGTGTGCGCGCTTCCATCAGCTCGCCGTACTCGAGGTGCTCGTCGGCCGCCGCGATGTGAGCCAACGCCTGCTGCGGCGCGTCCGGCGCGTCCATCATCGCCTTGGTCAGGCACTTGCGCGCCTGCTCCGCCTGCAGGGCGAGATCGCCTCCGGCCGTGGCGCGGATGAGGACGAGAGCGTCGCAGACGGCCTGGTCGAGTGAACTGTGCTGCATCATGATCGCCGCCTTGAGGACAGTCGGGAGGACGAGCGCCGACTGCTTGACGCCGGTCCCGGCTACCCATGTGCGGAGAGCCTCAAACCAAAGGAAATCCCGATCAGCCGTCGTCGCCGTACCGACCGCCGCCGTCCAAGCCCGCGGCTCGGCCCGAGTCGGCCTGGGACGACTGCTCCTCGGCCGGTGTCAGAGGAGTGTCGCTCTCCTCCTCGGCCGCACCGCGTTCCACGTCGTCGTGCTCAGGTTCCGTCACCACGACCTCGTCTCACCCGAGGTCCTCTGAGCGGACTCCTGGTCGTGTCCGCCGACGTCCTGCACGGCTTCCTTCGCGTGCTCGGCTGTCGTCTGCGCGGCGTCCGAGGCCACCTGCCGCACCTCACCGGCGGCGTCGCTGACCGAGGACCTCACCTCTTCCCTGAGGTGCTGCGCCGACTCGGCCATCGCTTCGCCCGCCGGTTCCACGACGTCGCTGAATGTGTCCGACAACTGCTGCACGGCCTGTTGCTCGGCGTCGGTGCGGGGCAGGACCGCCGCCAGCAGCAGACCGCTGCCGAACGCGATCAGGCCGGCCGCGAGCGGGCTGCCCTGCGTCTGCTGGGCGACCCGGTGCGGCGCGTCCTGCACCACCTGCACAGCCTGCTCGGCCCGTTCGGCGACAGCGTGCCCGGTGTCGTGGCCCTGATCCTGCACGGTCGAAGCGGCCTGCGTGGCGGTACCCATCACTCGCTCCCTCATCGCGGTCAGTCCCCTGCGCGCACCGCGCACGCGTCGCTGGGCGATGCTCCGCGGGCTCGCGTGGTCGGCGAGCCTGTTGGCGTCGGCTCGCAGTTCGGCGCGGGTCACTTCGATGTCGCGCCTTATCTGGTCGGGTGTTTCGCCCATTCCGCGTCCTCCTTCAAGGTTTCGACGGTGCGTTCGGGTTTCGGGTTGACGGTGCGCAGCCGCGCACGTCCCGAGGTGTAGAGCACGGCGCCCGCGATGCCCCACAGGGCGGCGACGATCAACGCGGCCCAGCCCAGCGGCATGACCGCACCGAGCGCGAACACCAGCGCGAGGCTGAGCAGCACCGTGGTCAGGTAGCCGGCGAACCCCGCGGCGGCGAGCATCCCCGTCGCCTTGCCCGCTTTGACGGCCTCCTGCCGGATCTCCGCCTTGGCGAGCTCCAGCTCCTGCCGCATCAGCTTGGAGAGGTCACCGGTCAGCTCGCTGACGAGATCTCCCAGCGACTCCGCGGAACTGTCCATTCGGGACGGTGGCACCTCAGGGCTCGACATGCGGCACCCCCGCCGCGGGGGTCGCGGGCGCGGCGCTCGGCGTCAGCGGCGCGCCGTACTCGGGTGCCACGCCGGTGCGTTCAGCCGCCACGGGCACCATTCCGCCCTGCTGCCTCTGCTGCTGGCTTCCACCGGTCGCGCTCTTCGCGACGCGGCCGACCAGGAATCCGGCCACGGCGGCACCCAGCAGGAACGTGCCAGGCTTGCGCCGCGCGTAGTCGCGGGCCGAGTCGAGCAGGCCCTGCGCACCCCGTTCGTCGAGGAACCTGGCGGCCTGCCTGCTCGTGTCGGCGACGCTGCGGATGGCTCCCGCCGACATCGAGCTCGACGGTGCGGTCCCGGCCATCTCGCCCAGTTCGTCGGCGAGGCGGCCGAGTTGCTTCGACACCCGCAGGGCCTGATCTTCCGCTTCTGCCACAACGCGTTCCCGCACGTCCTGCACCACGTGGCGGGCCTGGTCCGCGGTCTCCCGCGTCACGTGCGCGGCCTGGTCGGCGATGGTGCTGCCCACCTGCCCGGCCGCTTCCCTGGCATCCATCTGGTTTTCGGTCACGGCTCACTCCTCAGCTCGTAGTCGTGTCCTCGCTACGAGCTACCCTGCGGGCCGGGCCGCAAACGGGGCCATTTCGCCGCAACCGCAGCAGGTTCGTCGAACAGCGTGCGTGAACCTACGAGAAGTCGTCGTCCCGCGGCGCCGGCACGAACGCGGCGAAGTCGCGGTTCGACCGGTCGTCCGCCCGCTCGCGGTGGAACAGACCTCGCACCCACGTCACCACCGCGGCGGCGCCGGGCGCCGGATCACCGCCCAGCCGCGCGATCTCCACGAGCTCACCGATGCGGTCCTCGACGGCGGCCGACCATCCGCTCCGCTCGTTCCACAGCAACGCCACGTCGTGGTCGGGGAAGTCGGGCAGCCGCCCGTCCAGCGCCACGTACGCTCCAGCGCGCGGTTCCGTCTCCACGAACGAGCTGTCACCACGCAGTCCGAGCCCCGTCACGACCTCACGCACATAGCGCCGCACCCGGCGCGCCGCCGAATCGTCGAAGTCGAGATCGAAGCCGATGATCACGTCCCGGTCCATGCCCCAGGAATACCCCTGCGGGGTGTAGATCAATCCCAGGTCAGGGCGTCAGACGCAGGCCGCGCACGGAGAGCACGGTCGCCTCCGGAGACTCCGGCAGCACGAACCCGATCTCGCCGTCGACCGGCTCGAAGCCCTGACCGGATTCGGTCCACCGCACGTCGTGACGCGTCGTCAACGAGACCTCACCACCTGGCTGCACCACGGTCGCCGCCAGCGCGTCTCCGTCCTGCCGCAGCAGCACGGTGCCGCCGTCCTCCGGGCCGCCCGCGTCGGGCAGTTCCGCGACGAGCCGCAATCCGGTCATCCGCACGGAGTCCCCCGCGCGCTCGACCTCGCATTCACCCTCGAAGTCCAGCACCATCGTCTTGGACCGCAGCGTCACCTCGGCCTGGGCGCTGCTCGCAGTGTCGGCCATGCGGACCGCGTACCCGTGACCGCGGCAGCGGAAACGCCGCGGTCACGGGTGCCGGCGATCAGCTCTGGTACGGCTTCGCGGCCTTCTGCGCCGCATAGGTCAGCATCGGCTCGACCTTCGCCCAGTGCCCGTCCTGGCAGGAGTACGCGGGCGTGAACCCGGCGCAGTCGCCCTCCCAGTCACCGATCTCCCAGGTGTAGTGCGGAACCCCGAGCTCGCCGTACACCCAGTCGTCGATCGACCCGCCGGCCGTGTACAGCAGCTCACCCGGCTGCCCGTACTGCCAGCCAGGTCCGGCGATCCGCGCCATCTCCGCGGCCATCGAGCGCAGCGGACCGTCGTTCGGCGACGGCGTGGTCGTGAATCCCCACGGCAGCAGCACGACGTTCAACGCCGAGTGCATGGTGATGACCATGCCGCGCGTGTCGGCGTCGGCCGGGTCGGTGAGCCCAGGCCCGCGCTTGTCCGGGTACAGCGACCGGAACAGCTTCTCCAACGCCCGAGTCTCGACCTCGGAGTCGGCCTTCGGACCGCGGTAGACCTGGCTGCACGGGTCCGAGGACGTGCCGTTGTCGCCCCACTGCGCGTCGAAGTTGCGGTTGACGTCGATGCCGATCTGCGCGTACGGGTCCTCTTCCGAGGTCGGGCACACGGCAGGACCGTTGGTGTGGTTGGCGTTCTTGCGCTGCAGCTTCGGCGTGTCCCCGCCGGACTGGACGATCTGCACGCCGTCGGGGTTGGCGATCGGCACGACCCAGACCTCGGTCGTGTCCAGCAGCGAGGTCACGGAGGCGTCGTGGCCGTAGCCGGTGGTGAGGTGGTCGATCCAGCGCCACGCCATGTCGCCGGTCGTGATCTCGCGAGCGTGGATCTGCGCCGACACGAACAGCCGCGGCTTGCGCGAGTTCGGGGCGAGCCTGCAGTCACCGTACGTCTTCTTGGTGATGCAGATGGCTTTCAGGTCGTAGCCGCCGGCGCCCTGGGTCTTGCGCCAGGAGTCGCCGTAGTCGACGACCGAGGCGAGGCCGGGGTGCTTGAACGAGACCTGGTCCAGGTGCGCGTAGTGGGCCTTGATCGTCCGGTAGCCGCCGTAGTACGTCTCGTCGACACCATGGCCGGCCGTCTTCAGGCCGGATGACGGCGGCGCCATCACGGACTCGACGGTGCCGGTGAACCCGGCCGCGGCCAGCTTGGTGTGCACGTCCTTGGCACCGAGCACGAACAGGTCGTCGCCGTCCCGCTGCTCCAGCACGTCAAAACCGCGCGCGAGCAGGTCCTGCGCCTTCTGCCCGAGCGGAGCCGGGACGCGGTAGACGTACGTCGGTCCCTCCCGCACCGGTGCCGGGGCCTGCGGTGCGGCCACCGAGGTGCCGACGAGGAGGGCCACGCTGGCGGCGCCCGCCAGGACGAGACTCAGCCGTCGTTGCTTCATGGTCGAGAACCCCCTGTGAGGTCACGCGAAAACGCTCTCTCACGCCACCGTAGCGAAAACGATCATGAAGAAGCCGATATGAGACGACCGGAACTCACGGCCGCGGCCCTGCCCACGACACCGCGCACAATACCGGTTCGTCTACATCTTGCATGATTCTGCTCACTTCTTGCACTCTTAAGTCGGATCGCCGACAAAGGAGTTCGCGATGTCCCTGTCCCGACGAACACTCCTCAGCACCGCTCTCGCAGCCCCTGCCTTGAAGTTCCTGCCCGCAAGCCCACCCGGCGACGTGGTCGGCAAGATCACCGTCGGATACCAGGGCTGGTTCGCCTGCCGTGGTGACAGCTCGCCCATCGACGGCTGGTGGCACTGGAACAACAACTGGAGCCAGCCACCCGCTCCCCCTACGAGCTCGGTCCGCGTCTGGCCGGACGTGCGCGAGTACGCCCGTACGTACCAAACCGCGTTCGCCAACCTCAACGACGGACGCCCGGCCACCTTGTTCTCCAACTACGACAGGCAGACCGTCGACGTCCACTTCGCCTGGATGCGCGACAACGGCTGCGACACCGCCGCCGTGCAACGCTTCAACCCGACCGGCGGCGAGGGCCCGATCCGCGACGCCGTGACCGCGCACGTCCGGTCAGCCGCGGAGGCCACCGGGCGGAAGTTCTACATCATGTACGACGTCACGGACTGGCTGAACATGCAGCCGGAGATCAAAGCCGACTGGCAGAACAAGATGTCGGGCCACACGAGCTCATCGGCCTACGCGCGCCAGAACGGCAAACCCGTCGTCGGCATCTGGGGCTTCGGTTTCAACGAGGCCAACAAGCCGTGGGGCCCCGAGCCGTGCCAGGACGTCATCAACTGGTTCAAAGCTCAGGGCTGCTACGTGATGGGCGGCGTGCCGACGCACTGGCGACTGGAAGGCGAGGACTCCCGGAAAGGCTTCGCGAACGTCTACCGCTCGTTCGACATGATCTCGCCGTGGATGGTCGGCCGCGTCAACAACATCGAGCAGTCGGACCACTTCCACACTGCCGTCAACAGCCCGGACCAGGCCGAGTGCAACGCCCTGGGCATCGACTACCAGCCGTGCATCCTCCCCGGCGACGTCGCGCAACGGCAACGGTTGCACGGCGACTTCATGTGGCGGCAGTTCTACAACATGGTCCGGCTTGGCGCGCAGGGCATCTACATCTCGATGTTCGACGAGTTCAACGAGGGCAATCAGATCTGCAAGACCGCGGAAACGCAGGCCGACGTGCCCGCGGGCTCCGGTTACCTGGCGCTCGACGAGGACGGCACGCGCTGCTCAGCCGACTACTACCTCAGGCTGACCAAC
>JAVXWK010000675.1:0-5305 GCA_032230575.1 Pseudonocardiales bacterium
TTCCGCGGTCGGCGGATCGCCCGCATGCTCGGGTGGGATCCGGGCAAGGTCTCGAACATCGAGCACGGCAAGGTGCGGGCGAGCGAGATCGACATCGTCCAGTACCTGGGCCGGTGCGGACGCCCGCTGGAGTACATCGAGGACTTCCTCAACCGGTACCGATCCGCCTTCGACCTCTACTTCGTACAGGCGCACGGCAACCTCCGGACGATGTCGATGGCCGAGACCAGCGCAAAGAAGATCTTCACCTACAACCCAGTGGTCGTACCCGGCTTGGTGCAGTCCAAGGAGTACGCGCGGAACCTATACGAGTCCCGCGCCGTCGTCTCCGCGGATGGGATCGAGGCGGCTGTTCAGAGCCGGACTGAACGGCAAGCGTTCCTGAACGCGCACGATCGGCCTCAATGCACGTTCTTCATCCACGAGAACGCGCTGCGGCTGCAGGTCGGCAGTGCCGAACTCATGGAAGATCAGCTCAAACGACTGCTGTTCAAGAAGTACCTCATCCGAATCGTGCCTTCATCGAGCGGTCCGGCAGGTGTGTACATGGCCGAATACGTGATGTGGGAGTACGAGAAGCGCAGCACCGTGGCGTACACGGAATCCGAGATCGCCCAGGTGTTCGTGCAGGACCCAACGGGAGTCAAGAACTGTAAGTCGATCTTCGAGCGACTGGACGCCATCGCTCTCAGCGAAGAACAGTCACGGGCGATGATCACGGACCTCGCCAGCAGCGCTCGGCAGAACCGCGGCAAGCCGCAACTGCACCTCGCGTAGAAGCAGCGCTACCTGTGGACAACTGCCGATGAGGGCTGCGCGACCGCCCAGAATTGTCGGTACTACCTGCAATAATAAAAGCAGGGGTCCCCTTGGCGGGGGACCCCTGCGTCAGCTTGGCGGTGGATCATCGGAGCTCGGTAGGCAGCGGCAGGTCCAGCTCCTCCAGGAACCGCGCCGTCTTGAGCTCGACGAACACGTCGACGTCCTCGACGTCCTGTTCCTCGTCCAGCGAGAAGTCGTCCGGGTTCTCGTCCGAAGCCAGGTAGCCGAGGAGCTCCGCCTGCTTGGCGGTGGCGTCACCGGAGTTCTGCAGCGCCCACCAAGCGGCGAGTCCGGCGGCCTCGCGCAGGACGTCCGTCGGGTCGGAGGCGCTGGGGTTCTCGAAGTAGGTGCGCGGCGTCAGCCCGAGGTAGGCGACGCCGGTGCCCGGACCTGCGGGGGCGTAGACGACCGAGGTGATGTCGCTGTCGTGGATGTCGATCCACAGGAACGGCTCCACCAGCGGCGGCAGCTCGCCCTCGGACAGCGTCTTCCACTGGCCGTTCTCATACGCGTACGTGCCGAAGAATCCCACGGCGAACATGAAATCAGGGGCCTCCCGCACGCGCGCGGGAGGCCCCTGTCAGGTGAGGCTCAGTAGCGGAAGTGGTCCGCCGTGTTGGGGCCCTCGACGTCGACGACGATGTACTCGGCCTGGTCCTTGGTCAGCTTGGTGAGCTTGCCGCCGAGCGCCTCCAGGTGGATGCGGGCGACCTTCTCGTCCAGCACCTTGGGCAGGCGGTAGACCTCGTTGTCGTACTCCTCGTGCTTGGTGAACAGCTCGATCTGAGCGATCACCTGGTTCGAGAAGGAGTTCGACATGACGAACGACGGGTGGCCGGTCGCGTTGCCGAGGTTCAGCAGGCGGCCTTCCGACAGCACGATGATCGAGCGGCCGTTGGGGAACACCCACTCGTCGACCTGCGGCTTGATGTTGTTGCGGCGGATCCCGGGGTAGCGGGCGAGGCCGGCCATGTCGATCTCGTTGTCGAAGTGGCCGATGTTGCCGACGATCGCCTGGTGCTTCATCTGAGCCATGTGCTCGACCATCACGACGTCCTTGTTGCCCGTCGTGGTGATGATGATGTCGGCCTTGTCGAGGACGTCCTCGAGGCGCTGGACCTCGTAGCCGTCCATGGCCGCCTGCAGGGCGCAGATCGGGTCGATCTCGGTGACGATCACGCGACCGCCCTGGCCGCGCAGGGACTCGGCGGCGCCCTTGCCGACGTCGCCGTAGCCCGCGACGACGCAGACCTTGCCGCCGATGAGGACGTCGGTGCCGCGGTTGATGCCGTCGATCAGCGAGTGGCGGATGCCGTAGCGGTTGTCGAACTTCGACTTCGTCACGGCGTCGTTGACGTTGATGGCCGGGAAGAGCAGCTCACCGGCGGCGGCCAGCTGGTACAGGCGCATGACGCCCGTCGTGGTCTCCTCGGTGACGCCGCGGATGCCGGCCGCGATGTTCGTCCACTTCTTGCCGTCGGCGGCGAGTGACGCGCGGAGCGTCTCGAGGACGATCTTCCACTCGTCCGCGTCGTCGGCCTCGGTGTTCGGGACGACGCCCGCCGCCTCGTACTGGACGCCCTTGTGGACCAGGAGCGTGGCGTCGCCGCCGTCGTCCAGGATCATGTTCGGGCCCTTGCCGTCCGGCCAGGTGAGCATCTGCTCGGCCGTCCACCAGTACTCCTCGAGCGTCTCGCCCTTCCACGCGACGCACGGGATGCCCTTGGGCTCCTCCTCCGTGCCGTACGGGCCGACGACGACGGCCGCGGCCGCGTGGTCCTGGGTCGAGAAGATGTTGCAGGAAGCCCAGCGCACCTCGGCACCCAGGTCGACCAGCGTCTCGATGAGGACGGCCGTCTGGATGGTCATGTGCAGCGAGCCCGAGACACGCGCACCCTTGAGCGGGTACACCCCGGAGTACTCGCGACGGAACGCCATCAGGCCGGGCATCTCGTGCTCGGCCAGGCGGATCTCCTTGCGGCCGAACTCGTGGAGCGAGAGATCGGCGACGGCGAAGTCGATCCCGTTGCGGGTCTGCAAGCGGTCCGAGGTCATTGCGAAGTCCTCCAGGGCACTTCAGAAAGGGTGTCTTGCGACCATACCGCCCGCCGATGCACCACTATGACCCCTACTTTGGGTGAGGGAGGTCTCGGGTGTTGATCGCGGGCCCGGACACACGCGTCGTCGAGCTGCGGGTGCACGGCGTGCAGGGCACGACGCCGCAGACGCTGGTCGACGCCGTCGCGGCCGTGGACGTTGCGGGAGACGGACTCGGGCGCATCGTGCGCCCGGCGGACAGACTCCGCAGGCCCGCGCCGGGCCCGGTGCTGCAGACCGAGGGACGCCCCATCCCTCGTGTGGTGGAGGGGTACCTCTGGGGTGGGATGACGTCCGGAGGTGTGGCCAAGGCCACGTGGGCGCTGCTCTTCCCGTTCAGCATCGCGAACGTCGCGCACTGGATGCTGCCTCCTGTTCCGGAGAAGAACCTGCCGGGCCACTTGCTGGGTTTGGGTCTGCGGTCGTTGCTGCGGGTGTTCGCGCTGCTCCTGACAGCGCTGCTGGTCGCGCAGGTCTCCGTGGTGAGCCTCGACCTGCTCGCCGCCCAGTGCCTGCGGCCGGGTGCGGCGTGTCTGACCAGCATTCCAACCGATGTGCGACTGTTTCCCTGGTTCCGCACGTTTCTGGGACTTCTCCCAGTGATCGTGCTCATCTCGGTGATGCGCCGGATCTCGCACGTCGAGTGGCGGATCGAGCGGCGGGAGATCGCCGACGCGGAGGACGAGCAGCGTCAGCCGTCGTCCGGTCTGCCCGGTGCGCACGTCGCGACCGATCCGGACACCCCTGCTTTGCGCTCGTTGCACGTCGTGACGGCGATGGCGGTGACCTCGCTGATCGCTCTCGGCGGACCGTTGAAGCAGCTCACGGCTTCTGGGCCGATGGGTGTGGCCATTACTTCCGCGTGGGTCGTGGCGTTGGTGTTCATCGGGCTGTCGATGCTCGGTGTGCTGCTGCTCGACGATCCGACCGGTGGGGCGCCTCATCGTGGCGGGCGGTGGTTGCGGGCAGCGCTGGCTCGGCGGCCCCGGCGGGTGCTCATGGTGCTGTCGGTGTTGCTGGTGTTCACGACTTTGGGGTTGCAGGAGCAGCTGCCGACGCGGGTGCCTGGTGCGGACGTGACCGTGCAGGTCGTGGCGTTGCTGATGGCGTTCGTGCTGGTGTTGTTCGGGATCCTGCTGGTGCCTGCCGCGTTGCTGGCGCGCAAGTCGTGGGCTTCGTTGCCGCGTGAGCTGCGGCCTTGGGCCGGTGGCTGGTTCGCCGCGCCGGTTCTGGCGATCGCCGGGCTGCTGGGTGGCGGGTTCGGTGCCGGGGTCGCGTTGCCGGTGCGCAAGGCGTTGGGCGACGGGTTGCAGCTGCCCGACGGGTACACCTACATCACCCTGCTGTGGGGTGTGGCCGGGGCGTTGGCGCTGCTGAGCACGTTCGGGGTGGCGTCGTTCACCGGTGTGGTGCGGTGGCGGGCCTTCCGGAAGGGCAAGGTGTGGGCGCGCGAGGCGTCTTTGCTGCACTCGGGCCGGATGCGTGACCTCCGCACCGCGACACGCGCGTGGTGGTGGGCGCGCTGGGAACGCAACCACGGTCATCACCTGATCCTGATCATCGCGTCGGTGCTGGTCGTCGGCGCGGTGCTGGCGACCGTGCTGCGGGTGCGCCACGTGCCGCCGACGTCCTGGGCGGCGCCGTTCTCCGCTTTTGGCGTGGGCGTGCTCGGGTTGCTGGCGGTGTCGTTGCTGCGGGCCGTGTATCTGGCGGCCCGGCAGCCGGAGTCCGGGCGGCGGCTGGGGATCATCGCGGACGTCGCACAGTTCTGGCCGCGTGAGGCGCATCCGATCGTGCCGCCGTGTTATGCGCTGAAGGTCGTACCGGAGCTGGTTTCGCGGGTGCGGGATCATCTGCGGGACCCCGGAACCCGCGTGGTCCTCTGTGGACACTCGCAGGGGTCGTTGCTCGTCGCTGTCGCCGCGGCTCGGTTGCTGGAGGAGCTGCCCGCGCACGATCGTGAGCGGATCGGGTTGCTCACCGCTGGGTCGCAGTTGCAGTGGGCTTATCCGCGGGCGTTTCCCGCCGTGGTGCCGCACGCGTCGCTGGCTCGGCTGGCCGGTGGGCTGGACGGGCGCTGGCGGGCGTTGTGCCGGGGCACGGATCCGCTGGGCGGCGCGGTGACGACGTGGCGGCGGCAGGTGTTCGACGGGATGCTGCTCGGGGTCGGGTTCCGGGAGGACGGCTCTGAAGGTGCTCTCGCGCCTGCGTTGCGCGGGCCTACCGGGGCGTTGGTGCTCGGGGGCGATCACTGGTTGCCGGATCCGCAGCGGGGGCCGTTTCCCGGGCGTCGGTGGCGCTCCGGGGTGTCGGCGCACTCGGACTACACGTCGGATCCGGAGTGGGATCGGGCGGTGGCGATCGCGGCCGGGTTGCTGGACGTGGA
>JAVXWK010000689.1:0-18301 GCA_032230575.1 Pseudonocardiales bacterium
GAACCACTGGCCGCCTTGCCGCTCGCCGCCCAGCAGCGCAAGGCGTTGCAGGAGGCAAGCGCCCGGCTTCAGTTCGACGCGCCGGAACGTCCGGAAGCGCCGAAGGGCAAGCGGATCCGGCTGGAGAACGTCGACGTCCGCTGGCCCGGCGCGACCGAGCCGACGTTGAAGGACCTCCACCTCAACATCGAGCCCGGCACGCACGTGGCGATCGTCGGACCGTCGGGCAGCGGCAAGTCGACGCTGTTCGCGCTGCTCCTGGGCTTCCTGCAGCCGGAACGCGGGATCGTGGAGCTGCCGCGGGCCACCTGGTGCCCGCAGGAACCGATGCTCGTCAGCACGACGGTCCGCGAGAACCTGCGGATGTCGGGTCAGCACGACGACGAGCAGCTGCGAAAAGCGCTGGAACTGGCTTGCCTGCCGGACTGGACGGACCGGCTGGACACCGTGATCAGGCCTGATCAGGTGTCCGGCGGCGAGGCGCAAAGGCTTGCGCTGGCCAGGGCGTTGCTGCACGACGCCGACGTGGTCCTGCTCGACGAGCCGACCGCCCACCTCGACGAACCGACCGCGCGGAAGCTGTTGGAGCAGCTCAGGCAGGACGGCAGGACGATCTTGCACATCACCCACCGTCCGGACGAGGCCGCGAGGGCGGACCTCGTGCTGGACCTCGGCACGCCCGCATACCGTTGAGGACCATGGACCCCTCCCTGGCGCGGCGCGTGCTCGTCGCGTCGACCGAGATCACGTCGGCGGCGCTGGAAGACCCGGAGAACGTGTTGCGGCTCGTGGTGGAGGCGGCCGCGGAGATCGCGGACGCCGACCTCGGGCTGGCCATGCTCGCCACGGAGGAGGACGACGGCACGCTCACGGTCGAGGCGTCCAGCGGCGAGCCGGTCGTGGCGACGTTGAGCCCGCGCAGTGCTGCGGCCAAGGCGGCGCGGACCGGCGTTCCGGTGATGGCCGACGACGTGACGAACGACCCCCGCACGGCCCCGTACGTGCCGCACGCGCTGAGGGGCTACGGACCATTCGCGGTAGCGCCGTTCGGCACCTCGGACCGCAAGATCGGCGCTCTGGCGGTTTATCGCCGTAGAGACAAAGCGCCGTTCACGCAGGAGACGGTGGACGTGCTGTCGGCGTTCGCGGCGCAGGCAGGCCTCGCGGTGGTGCTGGCCGAAGGCTTCACGGCACGGCAGCGCGTCGCGGTCTACGAGGAGCGCGAACGGATCGCCCGCGACCTGCACGACGTGATCATCCAGCGGCTCTACGGCGCCGGCGTGCAGCTCAGCCTGCTGGAGCGCCGTCTGGGCAAGAAGCTCGACGCGTCCCAGCGCACTCGGATCAACGAGGCCGTGGACCTGGTCGACGAGACGATCGCCGAGGTCCGCGCGACCGTGCGGAAGCTGCGCAACACCGACCCGGCCGACTCCGCGGACCTGCTCGACTCGATCAACGCCGAGGTCCGGACGGCCGGTGAGCTGCTCGGATTTTCGCCACGCCTGCACGTGGCCGGCGATCTGGCGAACGTCCCACGCCGGCACGCCGACGACGCGCGGGCGGCGTTGCGCGAGGCGTTGTCGAACGTCGTGCGGCACTCAGGAGCGACGAACGTGCAGATCGACGTACGGCGTGATGAGAAGCATCTGCTGCTGCGAGTCGCGGACAACGGATGCGGCATCCCGTCCGGTGTGACTCAGCGCGGATTGCGGCATCTCGCCGAGAGGGCGAAGTCCGCGAGTGGCGATTTCCGCGTCGTGAGTTCGCCGAACGGGACGACGCTCACCTGGTCCGTCCCCGTTTAGCCACCCAGGCGGCGGCTTGCGTTCGCCGTTCCATCCCGAGTTTGGCGAGCACGGACGTCACGTAGTTCTTCACCGTCTTCTCCGCGAGGAAGAGACGTTCACCGATTTGGCGGTTTGTCAGGCCTTCACCGATGAGCTCCAGCACTCGCTGTTCCTGATCGGTGAGGCCGACCGGGGGCGGATTGCGCATCCGTTCGAGTACCCGGCTCGTGGTCGCGGGGTCCAGAAGGGACCGTCCAGCCGCGACTTCGCGCACGGCCGTCACGACGTCCTGGCCGCGAACCTGCTTGAGCAGATAGCCGGAAGCACCGGCCATGATGGCCCCGACCAACGCCTCCTCGTCGTCGAACGCGGTCAGCACGAGACAGCGGATGCCGAGATCCCGCAGCGACCGGCACAGGTCGACACCACTGCCGTCGGGAAGCTGAACGTCCACGACGGCCACATCGGGCGAAGTCCTTTGAGCCCGAGCAACCGCTTCGTCGACGGATCCGGCCTCGGCGATGACCGAGATGTCCGTCTCGTCGTCCAACATCTCGCGCAGTCCTCTGCGCACCACTTCGTGGTCGTCGACCAACAAAACTCGCACTGGCACGAATCCACCGTACGTCGAATGGCTGTTCCTGAGCGTGACTCGGATTGGCACAGTTCTTGTCATGGCAGAAGGCTCGGTACGACCGGTCGAGGAAGCAGATCGCATAGTTGTCGCCCGACTGGTTCTCGAGCTATGGGGAGCGCACACGGCCGTCGCGCACGGCGAGGTGTTCTTCCCCGCCAGTCTGCCGGGCTTCCTCGTGGAGAAGCAGGGTCAGGTGCTCGGTCTGCTGACCTACGCGGTGGCGAACCACCAGCTGGAGATCGTCACGATCGACGCGCTTCGGCGAGGCCGTGGCGTCGGCACCGCGCTGGTCGACGCCGCGGTTCGCCAGGCGCGCACACTCGGGTGCACTCGGGTGCGGCTGACGACCACCAACGACAACCTCGACGCGATCCGCTTCTACCAGCGGCGCGGGTTCAAGCTCTCGGCGTTGAGACCTGACGCGGTGCGGGAAGCGCGCAAGCTCAAGCCGGAGATCCCCGCGGTTGGGGATTTCGGTATCCCCATCACAGATGAGCTTGACCTGGAACGATGGGTCGCACCACGCCAGTAGTCCACAGGTGTCCACACCTTTGTCCACAGGGTTGTGCACAAGTTAGACGTGCAGCGGGTTGAACGCCTCGTCCCACGCGGCCGCGACCTGATGCGCGCACGTGGACGGCGCGACGCCTCCCACCCCGGTGCCGAGCCCCGGCATCGCGATGGTGTGGACGGCGTCGCGCACCGGCGTGCCGTCTTCGAGGCGGCCTTCTAGCCAGAGCCGCAGAACCGCCCGCGCCGCGAGGTACGGGTGCACGGTGTCGATCGGCAGCCGCTCGCCGGGCCGGCGCATGGTCGGCGCGCTGATGAGCCACGCCGGTTCGGTCTCGCCCGTCGCCACGATCTGCGCCTCGCCCACCGGGAGCTCACCGCCGTGCAGCGTGAGGACCGCGCTGCGGACGTTGTTCTCGACCTCGGGGAACGCCGTGGCGTAGACGGCGTCGATGCCGCCGCGCATCCAGCCCTGCGAGTTGGCCGGGCTGACGATGGCCTGCGCGTGGATGTCCAGCACGGACCCGCGATGCACCCGCACTCCGGTGCGTCCGTCGGCGACGGCGAGCCAGGCGTTCGCCATCGGTTCGTCGACCGCGCACAACACGAGTTCTGGCGCTAGAGCGGGCACGCCCCAAGCATTCCAGTTCGAACGGCCCTGGCGGAACCCAGGTTTGGCGGCGGACACAGGCGTGATTTGCGCCTCTGATCGCCGCACTACGCTGACCCGATGCCGCGCATTGCGTACTTCGGACCACAGGGCACCTTCACCGAGCAGGCAGCGCTTCGTTTCGAGGGTGAACTGGTTCCGTTCGAAACGATCCCGCTCGCGATCGCCGCGCTGCGCAAGGGCGAGACCGAGTTCGCGTGCGTGCCGATCGAGAACTCCGTCGAGGGCGCCGTGCCCGCGACGCTCGACGCCCTGATCCGCGACGAGCCGGTCGTGGCCGTCGCCGAGACCGTCCTGGACGTCCGGTTCAGCGTCCTGGTGCGTCCGGGGACCACCGAGATCCGTTCCGTGGCTTCGCACCCGCACGCCCTGGCTCAGGTCCGCGAGTGGATCGCGGCTTCCCTGCCCGGCGTCACCTCGATCGCGACTTCTTCGACCGCCGCGGCCGCTGCCGCTGTTCTCCGTGGCGAGTTCGATGCCGCCGTCACCGCACCGGTGGCCGTCAAGCACTACGCGTTGGACGAGTACGCGACGGACGTGCTGGACGTGGCCGACGCGCGCACTCGTTTCCTGCTGCTGCGCCGACCGGGCGCACTGCCTGAGCCGACCGGAGCAGACCGCACCAGCGTCGTCGTGACCACGCCCGACCGCATGGGCGTGCTGTCCGAGTTGCTCACCGAGCTGGCGTTGCGTGGCATCAATCTCACCGGCCTCGAATCGCGCCCCACGAAGGGCAAACTGGGGGAGTACCGCTTCTACATCGACGTCGAGGGGCACATCGCAGAACCGAGGATCGGTGACGCGCTGGCCGCGCTGCACCGACACTCGCGCGAAGTCCGGTTCCTCGGGTCATTCCCGAAGGCCGACCAGAGGCCCGTCGAGGCCCGCAACGCCGAGTTCACCGCAGCAGCCACTTGGGTCGATGCTGTCAGAAAGGGCGAGACCGGGTGAGGTTGCTGCTGGTCAGGCACGGTGAGACGGCGTCGAACATCGAACGCAAGCTGGACACGGCCATGCCAGGCCCTCCGCTCACCGAACTAGGCCAGAAGCAGGCCCGCGAACTGTCCGACGTCCTGGTCGGCGAGGACATCTCCGCCGTCTACGCGAGCATCGGCCTGCGCGCCCAGCAAACCGCCGCTCCGACCGCCGAACGCGTCGGCCTGCCGGTGCAGATCCTTCAGGGCGTCCACGAGATCCAGGTGGGGTCTTTGGAGGGGCGCAACGACACCGAGGCCTACAAGACCTACCTCGACACCGTGATCAAGTGGGCCGAGGGCGCGCTGGACGTCGCGTTCCCCAGCGGCGGCGAGACCGGTCAGCAGGTGCTGGACCGCTTCCTCGGCGCGATCGAGTCGATCAGGCAGGACGGCACGGTCATGGTCGTGACGCACGGCGGGTCCGGCCGGATGGGTGCGTTGGCGCTGGCGTCGAACGTGCCGGTGGAGCTGGCCGAGAACCTGCTGCCGAACACCGGCGTCGTGGTGCTGGAGAGCGAGGGCGACGGCTGGGTGTGCCGCTCCTGGGCGGGCGTGGAGCTTTAGCCCTGCTCGGGTTTGCCGTGCACCGCCATCAGCCCCAGCCGAGCTCGTGCAACCGAGCGTCGTCCACCCCGAAGTGGTGCGCGATCTCGTGAACCACGGTGATGATCACTTCCTCCACGACGTCCTCCTCGGAGTCGCAGACGTCGAGGATCGCCTCGCGGTAGATGAAGATGTGGTCCGGCAGGGTCCCGCCGTAGTCCGTGTTGCGCTCGGTCAGCGCGATCCCCTGGTACAGCCCCAGCAGTGACGGCTCGTCCGGGTTGCGGTCCTCGACCAGCACCACCACGTTGTTCATCGCGTGCGTGAACTCCGGCGGGACCAGGTCCAGGGCCTCCTCGACCAGCTCGTCGAAGCGAGCCCTGGTCATCTCGACGGTCATCGGTTCTCGGTGGTCGTCGTGGGTGCGGAGGAAGAGGGCTTGTCGGGCTTGCCGGAGTCCGACGGCTTGCCCGACTCCGAGGGAGGCTTGCCGGACTCGGAGTGCAGCGGGGCGCCGGTGGGCTCGTCCTGCGGCTTCACCGAGGTGGTCTGCGGCGGGTTCGCGGTGGTCAGCGGGGCGCCGTTGGGGTTGCGGACGCTGCCGTTCCAGGCCACGAGGTTGTTGCCCTGGGGGACTGCGCCGACCTTGCAGTTGGCCTTGCGGGAGCCGACCGCCCAGCTCTTCTCGGAGCGGGTGTCCCAGGTGACGAGCAGGTTCTTGGCCTTCAGGTCGGCGCCGCCGGTGTAGTCGTTGGCGATCGCGGCGCACTTCTCGGACATCACCGCGTCCTGCTTCTCCACCGCCATGAACTCGCCCTCCGGGTGCTGGACGACGCCGATGATCTCGAACGCGTGCGGCTGGTCGCAGCCGACCGGGTCGCCGACCGTGTTGTTCTCGCCGAGCGCGACGCACACGGCCG
This sequence comes from Pseudonocardiales bacterium, assembly GCA_032230575.1. Classification (GTDB taxonomy): domain Bacteria; phylum Actinomycetota; class Actinomycetes; order Mycobacteriales; family Pseudonocardiaceae; genus Lentzea. The sequence continues at coordinate 6,045 of JAVXWK010000689.1, forward strand.
GGTCGTAGACGTTCGACTGGTCCTGGGTCTTGGCGCTGCCGAACGACGGCAGGGCCGCTCCGGAGGGCGCCGTGACCTGCAGGCCGCAGCGGAGTTGACGGTAACCGTCCGACCAGCGCTTCTCGTCCGGGTTCAGGGTGCTGACGCCGTACTTGCCCTCGGGGTCGAGCTTGCCGGACATGTACGTGGTGGTGGTCTGCGAGCAGTGCTCCTCCGCGATCTTCTCCCAGGCCGCGGCGTTCGGGAACGGTGCTTCCTTCGGGTACGCGGCGGTGATGTCGGCCGTGCCGGTGACCTCGAAGCGGTGGGCGGCACCGCAGTCGACCTTCTGCGCGTCGGAGAGGTCCTTGCGCTCCCAGTTCAGGCACTCGCCGGACACGGCCTGGTATGCGGCGTTGACCTTCTCCCGGCTGGAGCCGAGCGGGCCTCCTGCCAGCACGGACGTGAACGCGGACAACATCAACAGCACGAACGCGCCGAGGAAAGCGCCGACCATCACAAGCCGCGTGTCGCGGATGTGACCAGATCGACTCAACCAACCGGCGCTCGGAGACATCTCATCCATGATGCCCGTGCCGTGTGAGACGGCTGTGCGCCGGGTTCGGTCGAGTGTTGCTATTAGGACACTCGTCACCGAATCGGCCGTGTTTCAGCCGGGTCGCTAGGTACCTTGCCCGCGGGAGTGGTGATGACTGACAACAACGTGCCAGGACCTGGCCAGCCGACGCCCCAGCCTGGGCCGCCCGGCCAGCCGCAACAGCCGCAGCCGGAGCAGCCGCCGAAGTACCAGCCGGCGCCGCAGCCGAACGTGCCCGCCAAGGGCAAGGGCAGCGTGCGCCAGCAGCAGGCCGGCGTGACGCAGCCGCGTCAGGCGACGGTTGCCGAGCAACGTGCTCGTGCCGCCGCGCTGAAGGCGCAGCAGGAGCGGTTCGCCGCCGAGTCGGCCGCGTTCGAGAAGAAGCGCAAGACGCGCAAGCGCCTGCTCATCGGTGGCGGCGTCACCGTGGGCATAGTCGCGCTGGTCGCGATCTGGTACGCGGCCGCGAGCCCGTCGAACGTCACGGCGCAGTGCACGGACCAGAACAACGTGATCGTCGACGACGACTACTGCTCCGACTCCTACTACCGCAGCCACGGCGGCTACAGCAGCGGTGGCTTCATCTACATCGGTGGCTCTTCGTACCGCTACAACTACGGCGGGTCTGGTGTGGTCGGCCAGAAGGCGGTCGGCGGCAGCTACACGGTCCCCAAGGGCGCGAACGTCAGCACGAAGTCGGGCACGTCCATCCAGCGCGGCGGCTTCGGCGTCAGCAGCGGTTCGTCCAGCAGCGGAGGCTGACCCAGTTGCGTCGTGACACCTCGCAACCGCGGCCGAACTGGCAGCGCACGGTCTCGGACCAGGGGTTGGTCTTCGGCCTGCCCGCGAAGTACGCGAACGGAACCGACCGCCCCTACTGGGACGAGTCGGTGCACTACGTGTTCGAGATGAGCGAGATCCTCTCGCTCGAAGCCGATGTCGAGCTGCTCCACTCCATGTGCCTCGACGCGGTCGACAACGTGGTGCTCACCGAGCGCTACCGGGACTTCGGCATCCCCGAGTGGGTCTGGCCGCACATCGCCGAGTCGTGGCGCCGCCGCGACCCGCACGTCTACGGCCGCTTCGACCTGCGCTACGACGGCTCGGGTCCCGCGAAGCTGCTCGAGTACAACGCGGATACCCCCACGTCACTGCTCGAGGCCGCGTACATCCAGTGGTACTGGAAGACCGACGTCTTCCCGGACGACGACCAGTGGAACTCGCTGCACGAACGCCTGGTCGAGCGCTGGACCGAGATCGGCGCCAAGCTGCCGTCCGCTGAGCTGCACTTCAGCTGGTCGAGCGCCGACCCGTCCGGCGAGGACCACCTCACCGCCGCGTGCCTGCAGGAGACGGCCGCCGAGGCCGGTCTCAGCACCGTGGGCATCGCGATGGAGGACATCGGCTGGGACACGCTGCTCAACCGGTTCGTCGACCTCGAAGAGGCCCCGATGAACGCGGCGTTCAAGCTCTACCCGTGGGAGTGGGTGGTCGAGGAGCAGTTCGGCCGCCACGCCGTCGAGTCGCTACCCGGCACCCTGTGGATCGAGCCGCTGTGGAAGATGCTGCTCTCCAACAAGGCGCTGCTCGCGATCCTGTGGGAGATGCATCCGGGCCACCCCAACCTGCTCCCGGCCTACCTGAACGACCCCGGCATGCTCACGGAGTACGTGCGCAAACCGCTGCTCGGGCGGGAGGGGGCGAACATCCAGATCGTCGCTCCTGGCTACGAGACGCAGACCGGTGGCGTGTACGGCAAAGAAGGTTTCGTGTACCAGCTGTTCGATCCGCTTCCGGAATTCGACGGCTACCGCCCCGCGTTGGGCGCCTGGGTCGTCGGCGACACGTCGGCAGGCCTCGGCATCCGGGAAACGGTCGGTCTGGTGACCGACGATGGCGCGGCGTTCGTGCCGCATCGAATTGTTGAGTAAGACTCCGAAAGGGAACAGCACATGACGACCACGCTGCTCGCGTTGGATCCTGGCTTCGGCGCGACCCTGGGTCGGAACATCGGCGCGATCGCGCTGTACGCCGTCGTCGGTCTCGTCCTCATGGTCTTCGGCTTCTACGCGATCGACTGGACGACGCCGGGCAAGCTGTCCGCGCTCGTCCGCAACGGTTGCCCCAACGCCGTCATCGTCACCGCCTCAGGCCTGCTGTCGATGGCGTTCATCGTCGTCATCGCGATCACGTCGTCGGTCGGCAAGCTCGACGAGGGCCTGCTGTCCGCGCTGATCTACGGCCTGGTCGGCATCATCGTGCAGGTCGCGGCGGTGCGGCTGCTGGAGTGGGTGACCAGGCTGGACATCGGCTCGATCATCGAGTCGGACCAGTTCGCACCGGCCTCGGTAGTCGTGGCTTCGGCGCACGTCGCTCTCGGCCTCGTGGTGGCGGTCGCCATCAGCTAGTCGCGCGGTTCTTCGAGGGACCCGGTGCCTAACGGTGCCGGGTCTCTTTGAGTTTCCGCCACAACACCCGCACCCCGTAACCGAGTCCGAACACCATCGCGATCACTCCGGGGATGCCGAAGAAGAACGGCAGCACGGCCCGCGGCTGCCCGCTGTCGCCCTCCAGATAGACCTCGGTCGAGTCACCGACGTCGAACGCGCGCACCTGGCCGCCCGTGGCCAACGGCTTGAGCGGGCTGCCGGCCAGCCCCACGCCGGAGCGGACGGTCCTGCCGTCGTCGCTGGTGAACGTGCCTTTGTGGGTGCGGCACCTGGAATCGCCGCACGTCGGCACATCAGCGACCACGTAGACGCCGTGCGCACCGCGTTCGGCGAAGATGTCGAGCGCCATCGGTACGGCCAGCGCGCTGAGAATCGTGACGGCGAGCCCAACGACGAACGCGATCGGCGCGGCGATGCGGGGCTCGGGGAACGGGATCGGCGACGGGCGGTCCCACATGCTGCTCGGGGGATCGAGGCTCGGACGTGGCTTCGGGTTGTCCCACACGTTCGGGCTGTCGGGCAAGAAGTCGTCCGCCACCGCGTACCTCCCCGGACAAAAATCGGATGAACCGCAGGTCTACCCTTTAAAGGGTGATTGACCTCAAGGTGTTGCGCGAAAACCCGGAGATCGTGCGCGCTTCGCAGCGTGCCCGTGGCGAGGACGAGGGCGTCGTCGACTCCCTGCTGTCCGCTGACGAGCGCCGGCGGACCGCGATCTCCCGCGCGGACACCCTGCGCGCCGAGCAGCGGGCGTTCGGCAAGGAGGTCGGCAAGGCCAAGGGCGACGAGAAGGCCGCCCTGCTGGCCAAGGCCAAGGACCTCTCGAACGAGGTCAAGGCCGCCGAGGCCGAGCAGCACGCCACGGCGGAGGAGGTCAACGAGCTCCTCGCCAAGATCCCGAACCTGGTGCACCCGGACGCGCCCGTCGGTGGCGAGGACGACTTCGTGGTCGTCAAGACCGTCGGAGAGCCGCGCCAGTTCGACTTCGAGCCGCTCGACCACCTCGACCTGGGCACCAAGCTCGGTGCGATCGACATGGAGCGCGGCGCCAAGGTCGGCGGCAGCAGGTTCTACTTCCTCAAGGGCGTCGGCGCGATGCTGGAGCTCGCGCTGCTCAACATGGCGGCGCAGCAGGCCACGGCCAACGGGTTCCAGCTCATGATCACGCCCACGCTGGTGCGGCCGGAGATCATGGCGGGCACCGGGTTCCTCGGTGCGCACTCGAGCGAGATCTACCACCTGCCGAACGACGACCTGTACCTGGTCGGGACGTCGGAGGTGCCGCTCGCCGGGTACCACGCGGACGAGATCCTCGACGGCGAGCGGCGGTACGCGGGCTGGTCGTCGTGCTACCGGCGCGAGGCCGGCTCGTACGGCAAGGACACCCGCGGCATCATCCGCGTGCACCAGTTCAACAAGGTCGAGATGTTCTCGTACGTGAAGCCGGAGGACGCCGAGGCGGAGCACGCCCGGCTGCTCGGGTGGGAAGAGGAGATGCTCGCCAAGATCGAGGTGCCGTACCGGGTCATCGACACGGCCACGGGCGACCTCGGCATGTCGGCGCACCGGAAGTTCGACTGCGAGGCGTGGGTGCCGACGCAGCAGAAGTACCGAGAGCTGACGTCGACGTCGAACTGCACCACGTTCCAGGCGCGGCGGTTGAACGTGCGCTACCGGGACGAGAACGGCAAGTCGCAGATCGCGGCGACGTTGAACGGCACGCTGGCCACGACGAGGTGGATCGTCGCGATTCTGGAGAACCACCAGAACGCCGACGGTTCGGTCACCGTTCCCGAGGCGATGCGGCCGTTCATGGGCGGCCTCGCCACCCTCAAGTGAACAGTCTCAAGTGAGCGAGGCGATGTGGCGCGCGATCTCCAGCGCGCTCGTCGCCGCGGGTGAAGGCGCGTTCAGGACGTGCACCTGACGGGGAGCCGACTCGATGAGGAAGTCGTCGACCAGCGACCCGTCAGGCAGCATCGCCTGAGCGCGCACACCGCTCTCCGCTCGTACGAGGTCCTTCTCGGTCACAGCCGGTACCAGCCGTGCCAGCGATGCGGCGAACCGCTTGCGCGACAACGAGCGCAGCACCTCGTCCACGCCGGTCCTGGCGAACCTGCGCGCCAGCTTCCACGTGCCGGGGAAGCGAGCGACGTCCAGCACGTCACCGAGCGAGAAGTCGCGCCACCGGTAGCCCTCGCGCCGCAACGCCAGCACCGCGTTCGGGCCGCAGTGCACCGAACCGTCGAGCATCCGGGTCAGGTGCACGCCGAGGAACGGCAGCGTCGGGTCCGGCACCGGGTAGATCAGGCCGCGCACCAACGAGGTGCGCCGCAGCTCGTAGTACTCCCCGCGGAACGGCACGATCCGAGCAGCAGGGGACAACCCCGCCAGCCGCGCGATCCGGTCGCTTTGCAGGCCGGCGCAGTTGACCAGGACGTCGCCGCGCACGACTCCCTGCGGCGTCGCCACCTCGACGTGCGAGCCGACGGTCCGGATCGCCAGCGCAGGGGACCGAAGCCGCAGGTCGTGGCCGTCCAGCGAACGTACCAACGCCGCACAGACCGCGGAGTAGTCGATGATCCCGGTGCTCTCCACCCGCAACGCGGCCACGCAGGCCACCTCGGGTTCGTACTCCAGCGCCTCTTCCGAAGTGATCAGCTTGGCGGGTACGCCGTTCGCCTCGGCGCGCGCGGCGAGTGCGTGCAGCCGTGGGAGTTCGTCGGAGGAGGTCGCGACCACGAGCTTGCCGCACACCTCGACCGGAACGCCGTGCTCACGCGCGAAGGCGACCATCGACGCGTTGCCCGCCACAGACATGCGGGCCTTCAGCGAACCCGGCTTGTAGTAGAGCCCGGCGTGCACGACGTTCGAGTTGTGGCCCGTCTGGTGCGCGCCCCAGTGCCTCTCCTTCTCCAGCACCGTGACGCGATCACCGCGGGAGGCCAGCTCAGCCGCCACCGCCAGCCCGACGATTCCGCCACCGATCACCACAACAGAGCGCACAGTGACGGAATCTAGTTTTCGCCTGTCCGCCGTTACAGGTGCCGATCGAGTGTCGGCAGCACGTCGGCCGCGACTTCCTCGACGACCTGCTCGCTGCCCATGTAGATGCCGTCGTGCCGGGGCCAGTGCGCCACCACGTCGGTGAAGCCCAGCTCAGCGGCCCTGCCCACGGCGTCGACGAAGCACTGGACGCTCGTCAGCGAGTACACCGGCGCCGAGTCCAGGTTGAGGTAGCGATTGACCCTCGACGTCCGGCCCTGCGTGGCCAACGTCTCAGTGAACTGCTCCGAGAGCTGCGCCACGCCGTTCCACCACGCTTCCTGGTCCTCGACCGGCGGTCCGGTGGTGACCCAGCCCTGGCCGAACCTGGCCGCGACGCGCATCGCCTTCGGGCCGTTCGCGGCGACCACGAACGGCAGCCTCGGCCGCTGCACGCACCCAGGTGCGCTGCGGGCTTCCTCCGCCGAGAAGAACTCGCCGTGCCACGACGTGCGGTCCTTGACCAGCAGCTGGTCGAGCAGCTCGACGAACTCGCCGAACCGGGCCGTCCGGTCGCGCGGCAGCAACGGCTTCGCGCCCTGCACGACCGTGTCGTACCCGTCCCCACCTGCGCCGACGCCGAGTGTGAAACGGCCGTCGGATACGTCGTCGATGGTCAGCAGCTCACGCGCGAACGGCACCGGGTGGCGGAAGTTCGGGCTCGCCACGAAGGTGCCGAGTCTGATGCGCGAGGTCACCAGAGCGGCGGCCGTCAGGGTCGGCACCGCGCCGAACCACGGACCGTCGACCAGAGTGCGCCAGCCGAGGTGGTCGTAGGTCCACGCGTGGTGGAAGCCGTACTCCTCGGCCGCGCGCCACTTCGGTTCGGCGATCCACCAGCGGTGCTCCGGGAGAATCACGATGCCTACGCGCACGGACGTACGGTAACCAGCTGTTCAGCTCGTTACGAACTTGGCTCGCGTAGTTGACAAGGCAAGATGTCGGTGTGGAACAGCCGCGCCTGGTCGCCTCCGACGTCGATGGAACCCTGCTCAACCCTCTGGAGACCGTCAGCCCGCGCACTGCGGCGGTGGTCTCGCGCGTGCTCGCGGCAGGCGTGCCGTTCGTCCTGGCCACCGGAAGGCCGCCGCGCTGGATCCCGCGGATCGCCGAGGAGGCCGGGCTCGACGGGTTCGCCGTGTGCGCGAACGGCGCGGTGCTCTACGACATCGGCCGCGACGAGATCGTCTGGGCGCGCACCCTCACGCCGGTGCAGCTGCACGACATCGCGACCGCCGTCGACAGCGTGCTGGACGACTGCACGTACGCCGTGGAGCTGGTCGGCACGCCCAAGGACGACAGGACGTTCGTCGCCGAGCTCAGCTACACCCACCCGTGGCCCGAGGGTCCGCACAGCGGCCTCACCCGCGCGGAGACGCTCGGCCACCCGGCGATCAAGCTGCTGATGAGGCACCGCAACATGACCAGCGCCGAGATGGTGTCGGCGATCGGCGAGGTGCTGCACGGCGAGGTCGACCTCACCTACTCCACGAACAACGGCCTGGTCGAGGCCTCGGTGCACGGCGTCACCAAGGCGTCCGGGCTGGCCGACGTCGCGGAGCGGTTCGGGGTCGAGCGCGAGCACGTCATCGCGTTCGGCGACATGCCGAACGACGTGGAGATGCTCACCTGGGCCGGACATGGCGTGGCGATGGCGAACGGCCACGAAGCCGCGAAGGCCGTGGCCGACGAGGTCACCGGCCCGAACGCCGAGGACGGCGTCGCCATGGTCCTCGAACGGTGGTTCTGAGGCCGCTATTACCCTGTGCGGCATGCGTGCACTCGTGACCGGCGGCGCCGGTTTCATCGGCTCCACCCTGGTCGACCGCCTGCTGCGGGACGGGCACGAGGTCCACGTGATCGACGACCTGCGCCGCGGCAAGCGCACCGCACCGGCGGACCCGGCCCACGCGGACAGGTACTCGTTCACGCGGCTCGACGTCACCTCGCCCGAGCTGGAGGACCTGTTCGAGCAGGTCAAGCCCGAGGCGGTGTTCCACCTCGCCGCTCAGATCGACGTGCGGGTGAGCGTGGAACAGCCGCTGGACGACGCGCGGCAGAACGTCCTCGGCACGATCAACCTGGCAGAGGCGGCGCGCAAGGCCGGCACGCGCAAGATCCTCTTCGCGTCCTCCGGCGGGTCCATCTACGGCACCCCGGACGTCCTGCCGGTGTCCGAGCAGGTCCCGACCAACCCGAAGTCGCCGTACGCGGCGAGCAAGCTGTCGGGTGAGATCTACCTCAACACGTTCCGGCAGCTCTACGGCATCGACTGCACGCACCTGGCGCTCGCCAACGTCTACGGCCCGCGGCAGGACCCGCACGGTGAGGCCGGGGTGGTGGCGATCTTCGCGAACGCCCTGCTCGCCGGGAAGCCGACGAAGGTGTTCGGCGACGGTGGCAACACCAGGGACTACGTGTTCGTCGAGGACGTCGTGAACGCGTTCGTGCTGGCCAGCGGCGACAACGGCGGGGGCCGCCGGTACAACGTAGGCACCGGCGTGCAGGTGTCCGACCGCGAGCTGCACACGTTGGTCGCGCAGGCCGCGGGCGCCGCGGACACCCCAGAGCACGCCCCGGCGCGACTGGGTGACCTGCGGGCTTCCGCACTGGACCCGTCGCTGGCCAAGGCCGAGCTCGGGTGGGTGCCGGAAGTGGACATTTCCACCGGTGTGCGGCGCACTGTCGAGTACTTCCGCGAGGCCTGACCACGGCACCCCGCGCGGGTTCACCCGGACGAGAGCAGTTAGCATCGGCGCTGTGTCGAGCGAATTCCTCGGCAGGGCCCTCATCGTGGTGCCTGCCTGGAACGAAGAAGCCGCCGTCGGTGACACCGTGCGCGAGATTCTAGATTCGGTGCCCAACGCAGACGTGCTCGTTGTTGACGACGGTTCCTCCGACCTGACCGCGGAAGCGGCCAAGGCGGCGGGCGCCCTCGTCCTCGAGTTGCCCTTCAACCTCGGTGTCGGCGGGGCGATGCGGGCGGGCTTCCGCTACGCCGTGCGCCACGGCTACGACGCCGCGGTGCAGGTCGACGCGGACGGCCAGCACAACCCGGCCGAGGTCCCCGACCTGCTGGCGAAGCTGGGTGAGGCCGACATCGTGATCGGTGCCCGGTTCGCCGAGAAGGGCGACTACGCGGTCCGCGGCCCGCGCAAGTGGGCCATGGTGGTGCTGAGCAAGGTCCTGTCCTGGGTGGCCAAGACCAAGCTCACGGACACCACCTCGGGCTTCAAGGCCACCGGCAAGCGCGCGCTGCCGCTGTTCGCCGAGAACTACCCCGTCGAGTACCTCGGCGACACCATCGAGTCGCTGGTCATCGCGGTGCGCGCGGGCTGCACGATCACCCAGGTGCCCGCCCACATGCGGCCGCGCCGGGCGGGCAACCCGAGCCACAGCCCGTGGAAGTCGACGGTCTACCTGGGCCGCGCCGGGTTCGCCCTGCTGCTCGCGTTGATCCGCAGGTGGGACGTGTCGGTCAAGGCCTCCACGCCGCGCGTGCCCACGCCCACGGCGACCGCTGAGAGGGGTGCCGCGTGAGCGCGTACATCGTCGCCATCATCGGCAGCGTCCTGATCCTGCTCGGAATCATGGAGCTGCTCCGCCGCCGTCAGCTCAGCGAGAAGTACGCGGTGCTGTGGCTGGTCGTCGGTCTGCTGCTGCTGGTTCTCACGATCTTCCCCGGCCTGCTGGGGTCGCTGAGCGCCGTGGCCGGTGTCGAGGTTCCGTCGAACCTGCTCTTCTTCACCGCGATCGTGTTCCTCATCGGTGTCGCGCTGCACCTGTCGTGGGAGCTCTCGCGGCTGGAGGACGAGACCCGCAAGCTCGCCGAGGACCTGGCGATCCTGCGTCTCGATGTCGAGGAGCAGGGCAAGCAGCTGCGCCGGTCCAACGACTCGGGCCGCTGAACCGAAGCACATACGAAGAAGCCCTGCTCCGGAGCCCGGAGCAGGGCTTCTTCGTGTCCGAGGATCAGTGCTGGCCGGGAATCGGCGTGCCGCGCATCATGGCGGTGACGACCTCGACCGCGTTGTCCCAGGAGAACTTCTCCGCGGTGTTCTTGGCGAGCAGCTCGGCCATCACGTTGCGGTGCGCCTCGTCCGTCAGCGCCTCCTTCAACGCCTTGGCGAGCACCCGCGGCTGCTGCGCCGGCACGAGCCAGCCGGTCTCGCCGTCAGTCACGATCTCGGCGGTGCCGCCGACGTCCGTGGCGATGACGCACGCACCCATCGCGGCGCCTTCCAGCACCGTCGTCGGCAGGCCCTCGGTCCAGCTGGGGTTGACCACGACCGTCGCGGCCGCCATCTCCTTCAGCGCCACCGGGTGGGTCACGGCGCCGAGGAACTCCACCTGGTCGCCGAGCCCGAGCGTCCTGACCTTCGACTCCAGCATCCCGCGCGCAGGACCGTCGCCGCAGATCCGCGCGTGCACGGGCACCCCTGCGGCCTTGACCTCGGCGATCGCGTCCAGCAGGTCCTGCACGCCCTTGCCGTTGATCAAGCGGCCGACGAAGCACACGGTGTTCGGCTTGCCGGACGGCGCCGAGTGGACGCCCTCCGGCAGGTCCATGCCGCGGTGCACGACGATCGCCTCACGCCCGGCGAGCTTGCGGACGAACTCCTGAGCGGGCTTCGACACCGCCACGATTCCGGCGGCCATGCGCAGCACCGGCTGGGCGATCGTGGTGTCGACCGTGTTCGCGACGAACCTGACGAAGAGGTTGCCGCTCTGCACCGGCGTCGATCCGTGCTCGATGTGCACGCGGCGGATGCCCTTGCGCCTGGCCCAGACGCTGGCCAGCGCAGCGTGGTAGAAGAACCGCGTGTGCGTCATCATCACCGAGTCCGGCGTGACGTACTTGCGCAGCAACGCGTGGAAGCCGGGCTTGGGTACCGGGTAGGGCGACACCGGCATCCACGACGGCCAGCGCACGACGGTCCAGCGGTCGGACAGGTGCTCCACACCGGGCTTCGCGGCCGTGTCCGAGGTCAGCACCGTGATGCGGAGGTCAGGGTCGGCCTCCAGCAGCCTCTTGTGCAGCTCGAACGCGTAGGCCTCGAGACCACCGGGATGCGGGGGGTAGCAGGACGGCAGGTCCACCAGGTGCATGGCTCCAATTTCCCACACGCGTGAGCACGTCCAGCAGCGGGTGCGACTGTGGCCACGCATGTTCATTTCTGCGGGCCGTGCAGGTATTTTGCGCCCGGCACAGCTGGTGCCTGAAGCATCTTGGGGGAATGGGGGGAACATGAAATCGCTTTCGCGCGCCCTCATCACGATGGGGGCGATCACGGCTGTCGCGTTCGGTGGCGCTCTGGTGGCGCACAGTGCCGAACCGGCCGCCGAGCAGCAGTCCCTGGTGGAGGACTTCGGCTACCCGAACCGCGACCAGATCCAGCAGGACGACAACGTCCGGCTGATCTCCGGTGACGGTCACATCGTGTACTCGCCGTGTGTGCAGCAGCCCGCGAACGGGATCGGGCTCATCGAGGTCCGCTCGTCCGACCTGTCCGTCGGCAAGGACAGCGGCCTGCTGTGTTTCAAGGTCACCGGTTCGTCGGGCTACCTGACGATGCTGGTCCCGGACGTGTACGAGATCCGCGGCGACGGATTCGGCTCGACGCCCGGCCACAAGGGCACCGCCGACGTGAGCGGCGAGAACGGTCAGCAGCGCACCGTCCAGCTCGAGCCCAACAGGTCGCAGCAGGTCGGCATCGGCCGGCCGAACGGCGCGCCGGAGACCCTCGTCCGTTTGGAGATCAAGCCGTGAAGAGACCACTTCTGATCGCCGCCGGAGTGGCGCTGGCCGCTGCCGTGGTGGTTGTTCCCGCGAGCGCCGTCGTCGACGGCACCCCGGTCGCGGACGGCGCGCAGCCGTACGTCGCCCGGATCTCCGTCGGTTCCGAGCTGAGCTGCACCGGCGCGTTGATCGACCCGTTCTGGGTGGTCACCGCGGACGGCTGCGTGCCGGACGGCAAGACCGCCACCGTCGTCGTCGGGCGCACCAAGGCAGGCCAGACGACCGGCGTCTCGCGTGACATCACACAGGTCGTGCGGCGCGCCGACCGCGGCATCGCGCTGGCCAGGCTGAAGGCCCCGATCATGGAGCTGCCGAAGCTCAAGCTCGCCACCTCGCCTGCCGCGGCCGGCGAGGTGCTGAAGGTCTCGGGCTGGGGTCGCACGCG
>JAVXWK010000695.1:0-12490 GCA_032230575.1 Pseudonocardiales bacterium
TTGGAAGAAGACCGGCGGGCGACTCACCGGGCCTTCGGCCTCAGGTGTTCCGACGTTCGTCACAGGCGCAACATAGCCGAGCGACCTCCCGGTAGAGGTCTGGACCATTTCGTGCTTCAATGACAACGGGTCGCCGCCTGCATGCGAAAGGTGAGCGAATGTCTGCCCGCTTGGTATCGAAGGCGCTGACAGCCCTGCTTCTGCTCATGAGCACCGTGCTCGTCCCGTCCACCGCGCAGGCGGCCGACACGTGTGCGCTCAAGTCCCGTCCCGCCGGCAAGGTGCTGCACGGCTACTGGGAGAACTGGGACGGCGCGTCGAACGGGGTGCATCCGCCGTTCGGCTGGACGCCCATCACCGACGCCCGCATCAAGCAGCACGGCTACAACGTGATCAACGCGGCGTTCCCCGTGATCCGCTCCGATGGCACCGTGCTGTGGGAGGACGGCATGGACGCGGGTGTCAAGGTCGCCACGCCCGCCGAGATGTGTGCGGCGAAGGCGGCGGGCGCCACGATCCTGATGTCGATCGGTGGCGCGGCGGCGGGCATCGACCTGAGCTCGACGGCGGTGGCGAACCGGTTCGTCGCGACCGTGGTGCCGATCCTCAAGAAGTTCAACTTCGACGGCATCGACATCGACATCGAGACCGGGCTGGTCGGCAGCGGCAACATCAACCAGCTCTCGCCCTCACAAGCCAACCTCATCCGCATCATCGACGGCGTGCTCGCGGCGATGCCCGCGGGGTTCGGGCTGACGATGGCGCCCGAGACCGCGTACGTGACGGGCGGCAGCATCGTCTACGGGTCGATCTGGGGCGCGTATCTGCCGATCATCAAGAAGTACGCGGACAACGGCCGTCTGTGGTGGCTGAACATGCAGTACTACAACGGGTCCATGTACGGGTGCTCCGGCGACAGCTACCAGGCCGGCACGGTGCAGGGCTTCGTCGCGCAGACACAGTGCCTCAACAAGGGACTGGTCGTGCAGGGCACCACGATCAAGGTGCCCTACGACAAGCAGGTGCCGGGCCTGCCCGCGCAGCCGGGTGCCGGTGGCGGCTACATGAGCCCGAGCCTGGTCGGGCAGGCGTGGAACAGCTTCAACGGCCAGCTCAAGGGCCTCATGACCTGGTCGATCAACTGGGACGGCTCGAAGAACTGGACCTTCGGCGACAAGGTGAAGTCGTTGCAGGGCCGCTAGACGACCACGGTGTTCTGGCCGGCGGCGATCTTCCACGCGCCGTCCTCTTTGGACAGAACGTAGAGCGGTGAACCCTCGGCCACGTCGAGGTGTGAGCCGTCAGGAGCGACGCGCCGCTGGCGGATCTTCACGGCGGCGACGTCGGGCCGGATGAACAGCACGTGCGAGACCTCGTACGTCGCGAGCGCCTCCTTCCCCGCGCCGGGCAGCACCTGGCGGGTGAAGGAGGCGATCTCGTCCCGGCCGAACAAACGCTTGCCGTGCGCGGTCGTCCAGATCGCGTCCTCTCTGAAGAGCGAGAGGAACTCCTCGGGCAGCTCGTTCTGCTGCGCGTGCTGAACGGTGGCGACGAGCTTCTCGATCTCATCAGAAGATGTCATGCCGAAGATCGTCGTACCTCCACCAACCTGGAGGTCAAGCGCGCGAAGCCCGGCGGCACAGCGTGTCCTGGAGGCACTGTGCGGCCGGGCTTCGCTTTCAGTGGGTCACTTGCGAGGCGCGACCCTGGACTCGTAGGGCTTCGGGCGGTACCACGGGTCGAAGAAGCAGCCCGTGCCGTACTGCTCGTCGTGGCTGGGGCACGCGGCCGCGATCAGGAACGGGTTGGACCGCAGCCCGAACTTCTCCCACGCCGCGAGCGACTGCATGGCCGCGGCGTACTCGGAGTCGCTGAACGCCGAGTGCGTCGCCTCGGTCGTGAAGGTCTGCACGAGGTTGTACCAGCGCCCGGCCTTCAGAACCTGGTCCCGGTAGGCCGACTCGTGCTCCACGAACGCCGTGGGGTCGCCGATCGCGTGCACCGACAGCACCGGGATGTCGATCTTGCCGGTGAGGTCGCTGTCGTAGGCCAGCTCGGCGCGGGCCGCGGGGTCGGCGGCGAAGCGTTCGACGCCCGCGTTCAGGGCCGCGTCGTCGTGCGAGCCCTTGTAGACGACACCCGTGTTGCTCCAAGGGTTCCTGTCGCCCAGGCGGAGGTGCACGATGTCGCGGAACGTGAACGTCGCGAAGTTCAGGTGCGAGTTCAGCGTCTCCTCGGGGATCTTGGTGACCGCGAGGACGTCGTCCAGCTTCTGTTGCTGCGACGGCGTGCGACTTCCTGCCACGCCAAGGCATTCCTCGATGCGCGAGCGCAGCCCGGCCGTCGTCATCGTGGAGCCCGGACGCAGTCCCTGCCACAGCGGGTACTGCACCTCGGACGGGCGCGGGTGGTTGCCGCAGTAGTACTGGTAGACCACGCGCAGGTCGACGCGGTAGTCGTAGCCGCGCGTGCCGCCGGCCATGACGCCGCTGGTGAGCAGTGCGGCGTCGTAGCCCTTGTACAGCTCGATGGTCTTCGCCGCGACGTTGCCGCCCCACGACTGGCCATGGAGGTAGACCTTGTGCGGCTTCAGCATCGCGCTGACCATTTTGCGCAGGTTGTCGGTGTCCTCGGCGGCCATTCGCGTGCCGTAGCCGCCGCGCCGGTACGAGGTGCCCGCCCAGGCGTAGCCCTCCTTGACCATGACGGCCCAGCGGTTCAGGTCGTCACGGGTGCGTTCGGGCGTGGGGTCTCCCAGGTCAGGACCGCCGTGCGAGTGGACGACCAGCGTCTTGTTCCACTTCTTCGGCACGGCGATCGTGTAGTACGCGCCGTTGGCGTCCCGGCCCTCGTAGCAAGTGGCGTCGGCAGGGACCCTCTCCGGGCACGCTGCCGTGGGCGGCAGCGGCGGCGCGGGCGTCACGACGCTCGCGGCTAGTGCGAATGCCAGCAGGACGTTCATGGCGGGAATCGTGAGCCCAGCTCGACAAGTGGGCCAGCTCACTCGCGCAAACTTGGGACTTCCCTGACGTTACGATCCTGGTGCCGCAGGTAGGCGATCGCCCGGTTCGTCCGGCCTTGCGCCATTTGTTCCAGCATGTCCAGCGACCGCAGCACCTCGCTGAAGTCGGTGAACTGATCTTGCAGCACGCAGGTGAGGCCGTGGACCTGCCTGAACAACGACTTCACCAACCAGCGCTGGACGCTCACCAGCGCCTGACCCGGTACGGTCGTGGGCGTGCAGTATCCAGCCGAGCCGTGGCACATGCGGGGCTCTCTCGTGATCTCCGTGTTCCGGGTGCCGCGCAAGCTGGTGCCGCACGCCCATCTCCCGTCCAGCGCACGAATGATCACGTTGGCGGGCAACGCTTTCGTGGCCGTCGCGTTCGTGAAGTACGAACCGGGCAGCGAGCTCACCTACGACGAGCTGCTCGTCGCCACGCCGGTGAACGACCAAGGCCGGATCGCCGTGTCGGTGCCGCAGATCTGGGTCGACAGCGAGGCGTCCCGGCAGGGCGGGCGCGAGATGTGGGGAATCCCGAAGCAGCTCGCGAAGTTCGGCCAGGGCTCGTCGATCGCGGGTGTGGCGGTCAGCGGCGGCGTCCAGCTGCCCGGCGAGTGGGACACGGCAGGCTGGACGGCACAACGCCTCGACGGCCGCGATGTCCGGACGAAAATGCGCCTGTCCGGGCGGTTCCGGCTCATCCGGGCCGCGTGGCTGTTCCCGGTGGACGGCCCGCTCGGCTACCTGACGGGTCGCACGCCACTGGTCAGCTTCTCGACGAAGAACATGCGGCTGACGTTCGGTCAGGCCCCGTAACGCACGCTGTTCAGCACGTGCCGGGCCCAGGCGTGGTCAGCGGGGTCGTCGTGGATGCACGTCACGATCAGCATGTCACCCGGACGGGCGACGTGCCCGAAGAACTCGTGCTGTGGCACGCCTTCAGGGCTCGTGGTGAGCCACAGGGCGTGCCGCGCCTCGATCCCGTTGGACGTGCGGAGCGTCTGGTCCGGGGGCACGGACGGCGCACCCGCCAGAGCCATGTCGAGGAACAGGTCCGCGGCCACGCCAGGCGCCCGGCGGATGTCGAGGATCACCGTGCGCCCAGGCCCGACGAACCGCAGCCCGGCCGGGTCGAGGAGCGGCGTGAGCCCCGCGGTGCGCTCGATGCTCCACTTGCCGAGCAGCTTCTGCTGGACCGACACCGGCAGCTCCGCGAAGAACGCGCTCAGCACCTCGTCGCGCTCCCATTCCGTGCCCAGCAGCGGGTGCTGGACGTAGAACGGCAGCTGGTCCGGTTCCAGGGCCTCACACACGACCTCAGCGTCCAGCAGACCCTGCCACGGCTTGATGTCGTGCGCGAAGGTGCCCGTCAGGCGCACACCGGGCTCGTGTGCGCGCCGGGCGTCCTCGGCACTCACCCGCATCCACGCGCCCAGCCACAGCTCCAGATCGCCCGTCAGTCGCAGGCGCAGCACGGCCCGGACGTACCCGAAACCGTCCGCCAGCACGATGTCGTCGGCCGGCTCCTCGGAAGGCTCCACCGGGAGCCCCATGTCCACCGTGATCATGCCGGTCTCGTCGACCTCCGCGCCGCAGCACGAGCAGGCGGTCATGACTCTCCGATGTACTGGACGCTGTTCAGCACGTGCTGCGCCCACGCCCGGTCGGCGGGGAAGCGGTGGATCACCCGCACGGACAGCATGGTGCCGGGACGCACGACGTGCCCGTGGAACACCTGCTCCTCGTTGCCGTCGATGACCTCGCTGAGCCAGAACGCGTGCCGCAGTTCCGGCCCGATGTGCTCGACCGAGTGATCCTCCGACGGGTACCCCTCGATCACGGCCGCGAGGAAGTCGCTGGGCGTGCGCTGGGCCCTGTCGTTGTAGACGTCGAGCCCCACCCACCGGCCGGGGCTCGAGAACCACACGGTCCGGTCCTCCACCACACAACGCATGCCCGCGGTCCGCTCGACGGTCCAGACCTCGCCCAGCGTCTCCCGGACCGGGATCGGCAACGGGTGCCGGATGCAGCTCAGCACCTCGTCGCGGTCCCATTCCCGGTCCAGCAACGGGTGCGAGGTGTAGTACGGCAGCTCGTCGGCGTTCAGCACGGCCGCCTCGACCGGTACGCCCAGCAGGTCCCACGGCAGGATGACGTTCGCGAACGTGCCGGACACGCGGAAGTTCGCGTACTCGGAGTCGTTGTCCCAGACCGCGTGCGCGTACATCGCGTCGACCTTGCTGATCCGCATCCACGCGCCGAAGACCAGCTCCACTCCTCCGGTCAGCCGAACCGGCAGGAGACAACGGAGGTATGTGTCGCCGTCCGGTCCGGCGAGCAGCCCGCCTGTCGGGGCGCCGAGCTGCTCGTTGGGCACCCCGATCAGGGGTTCCGGGCGGTTCAACCGGTAGTCGATGCGGTCCGTAGACGTGATCTCGGCTCCGCAGCATCCGCATTGGACGGTCATGCGGAGATGCTAGAGGCTAGAGCTCTTCCTCGTTCAGCAAACGTGAACGCACCAGAAACCGCATTCCAAGTGGCGCCTCCAACGAGAACCCGCTCCCACGGCCGGGCACCACGTCGATCGTCAGGTGCGTGTGGCTCCAGTACTCGAACTGCGCCGCGGACATCCACACAGGAACGACGAACGAGTCGACCGCGAGGTCGCCGAGGTGGACGTCCGACGAGCCGGTGCGGAACTCCCCGGCGGGGTAGCACATCGGGGCCGAGCCGTCGCAGCAGCCGCCGGACTGGTGGAACATCAGGTCACCGTGCGAAGCCCGGAGGCGGCGGAGCAGCTCCGCCGCCTCCGGGGTCAGTACGACGCGGGGCATCAGAAGAAGCCCACGGCGTTCGGGGAGTAGCTGACGAGCAGGTTCTTGGTCTGCTGGTAGTGGTCGAGCATCACGCGGTGGTTCTCGCGGCCGATGCCGGACTGCTTGTAGCCGCCGAACGCCGCGTGCGCCGGGTAGGCGTGGTAGTTGTTCACCCACACGCGGCCGGCCTGGATGTCGCGGCCCGCGCGGTAGGCGACCGAGCCGTCGCGCGACCACACGCCTGCGCCCAGGCCGTACAACGTGTCGTTGGCGGTCTTCACGGCGTCGTCGTACGAGTCGAACGACGTCACGGCGACGACCGGGCCGAAGATCTCCTCCTGGAAGATCCGCATCTTGTTGTCGCCCTCGAAGATCGTCGGCTGCACGTAGTAGCCGCCGGACAGCTCGCCGCCGAGGTCCGCGCGCTCGCCGCCGGTGAGCACGCGGGCGCCTTCCTGCTTGCCGATGTCGATGTACGAAAGGATCTTCTCGAGCTGGTCGTTGGACGCCTGCGCGCCGATCATCGTCTCGGTGTCGAGCGGGTGGCCCTGCTTCACCGCACGAGTCCGCTCCACCGCGTCGCCCAGGAAGTCCGGGTAGATCGACGACTGGATCAGGGCGCGCGACGGGCAGGTGCAGACCTCGCCCTGGTTCAGCGCGAACATCGTGAAGCCCTCGAGAGCCTTGTCGTAGAACGCATCCCGCTCGGCAGCCACGTCGGAGAAGAACACGTTCGGCGACTTGCCGCCGAGCTCCAGCGTCACCGGGATGATGTTCTCGCTGGCGTACTGCATGATCAGCCGGCCGGTCGTGGTCTCGCCCGTGAACGCCACCTTCGCGACCCGCCGCGACTGGGCCAGCGGCTTGCCGGCCTCGACGCCGAAACCGTTGACCACGTTCACGACGCCGGGCGGCAGCAGGTCCGCGATCAGCTCCATCAGCACGTGGATCGACGCGGGAGTCTGCTCGGCGGGCTTGAGCACCACGGTGTTGCCGGCGGCCAGGGCGGGCGCGAGTTTCCAGACCGCCATCAGGATCGGGAAGTTCCACGGGATGATCTGGCCGACGACGCCGAGCGGTTCCTGGAAGTGGTACGCGACCAGGTCGTCGTCGATCTGCGAGATGCCGCCCTCCTGCGCGCGGATCACGCCCGCGAAGTAGCGGAAGTGGTCGACCGCGAGCGGCAGGTCGGCGGCGAGCGTCTCGCGGATCGGCTTGCCGTTCTCCCACGTCTCCGCGACGGCCAGCATCTCCAGGTTGGCCTCGATGCGGTCCGCGATCTTGTTGAGCACCTGAGCCCGGTCCGCCACCGACGTCTTGCCCCACGCACGGGCGGCACCGTGGGCGGCGTCCAAAGCGCGGTCGACGTCCTCGGCCGTGCCGCGCGCGATCTCGGTGAACTCCTCGCCGGTGACCGGCGTGGGGTTGGCGAAGTACTCGCCCTAGGCGGGCGGCACGTACTCGCCTCCGATGAAGTGGTCGTACCGGCCGCGGTACGTCACCACACTGCCGGGTTGCCCAGGAGCCGCGTACTTCGCCATCGTCGAACCTCCCGCATCGTCGCGATTCGACGGCGACGCTAGGTAGTGCGACGTTTCACCGACGTTGCATCCGAAAGGAGTAACGGTCTGAGGCAGAAGGCCCGTCATCCTGGAGAGGTGAAGGACGTCGGCGAGGCAGCACGGCCGGTGATCGCCGAGTCGTGGCGGCGGTCCCTCGCGGCGCGCGTCGACCCGGACCGGCACGAGGCGCCGGTCGTCTACGCCCCGGACGAGATCGCCGACCTGCGCGGCACACACCCGCTCGCGACGACGGTGCCGCTGCTCAAGCACACGCTGTCGATGGACGACACGATCATGATCGTCACCGACACGCGCGGCCACATCCTGTGGTGCGAGGGCGACAACGGGGTCCGGCACAGCGCCGAACGCGTCCACCTCACCGAGGGATCGCGCTGGAGCGAGGACGCCATCGGCACCAACGCGATGGGCACGGCGCTGGCGACCGGCAAACCCGTCACCGTGCACTCGCGCGAGCACCTCGTGCGGACCTGTCACGGCTGGACCTGCGCGGCGAGCCCGATCCACGACCCCCACAGCGGGCTGCTGCTGGGCGTGGTCGACGTGAGCGGGCCGCTCAAGACCATGCACCCGGCGGTCGTGCAGCTCGTGTCGGCCGCGGCGAAGCTCGCTGAGCACCACCTGCAGCGGCATTTCGTGCCACAGCGGCACGTCCTGACGTTGAGCTTCCTCGGCGGGCCGCACGCGGAGCTCGACGGACGGCCGCTGGTCCTGACATTGCGCAACGCGGAGGTGCTGACCGCGCTCGCGTTGCACCCCAAGGGACTCACCGCGGAACAACTTGCATTGTTGCTCTATGGTGAACGTGGGAACCCGACGACGGTCCGGGCTGAGCTGCACAGGTTGCGGGCACAGCTCGGTGGAGTGCTGCTCACCAGGCCGTACCGGCTGGACGCGGTGGTGCAGGGCGATTTCCTGGCCGTGCGCACGGCGCTGCGCTCAGGCGACGCCCACCGAGCCACCCGCCACTACAGCGGCGAGCTGTTGCCCCGTTCGGACGCACCCGTTGTGCGAGAAGAACGAGCGGACCTCGCCGCCGCGGTGCGCAGGGGTGTGCTGGAGCGCGGAGACGTCGACTCGCTGCTGTCGTTCGCGGACAGCGGGGAGGACGCCGAGGTGCTCGAACGGCTTCCCCGCGGGGGAGGGCGAAAGTGAAGCAGTGCATCAACTGCATGACCCGGTTGCCGCGCAAAGAGGTCACCGAGGTCGCGTGGTGTGCCTTGTGCGCGCCGTGCCTGCAGGTCGTGTCGGACCAGATGAAACTCCTGCACGACCGGCCTGGTGGCGCGGAGGTGCAGATCTACCAGTGCGGCTGGTGCGGTGCCGCGCGCTCGTGCGGCGTCGGCTGGCGGACGCGGTGTTTGGTCTGCCTGGACGACAGGTCCGTGCCGGACCCGGCCGTGCAGAAGATCGCGCACCGGCTGGAGCTGGACGGAACCTGGCGCGAGAACTCGGAGTTCATCGCAGCGACGACGGTGAAGATCCGGCTGGCGAAGTACTTCCAGCCGGGCTGGACCGTGCTCGCGACGGACATGCACGGGTTGCCGTGGACCGCGTTCCGGTGGCTGACGAAGTCGCACGGCACGTGGGGGAGCAACGCCGAGACCGGGGAGGTGACTCAGCTCAAGCACTCCCGCGGCGAGGAAGACCTGCTCTACCTGGTGCGGTACGGGAAAGTGCTCAAGTTCGGACGCGGCAACGCCGAACGGGTCGGCGGGCACCTCTCCCAAGGCGCGGTTCCGGTGCTCGTCCTGTCCGGTTCCCGCCAGGACGTCACGGTTGCCCGTGATCGCCTGAAACGACTGCACCGCACGGAGATGGTGTCCCAGCGCACGCCGGTGGACCTGTTCGCGGTGCTGCCGGACGGGCAGGACGTCACCGATCAGTTCCCACGGAGTTGAGCCCTGCTTCCAGGCCGTTCAGGATCGCGTGGCAGTCGCGGTGCAGCTGGTGCGCGTCCGGAGCGGTGACCACGAACAGCCCCAGCCAGTTCCGGGACCCGCCGCTGGGGTCGTAGACCGGGACCGGTTCGCCGATCGGCATCGAGAAGGCCGGGATCTCCTCCAGCTTGGTTCCTGGCGTCACGATCGCGGACCAGTCGACGTCGTTGGGACGCCACAACGGTTGCGTGCTCCACGGTTCGCCTGCCGCGTTCGTCGGGATGACCGCGACTGACGCTGCCGCGCGGCCCGCGGTGGTGAGCATCTGGGCCGGGTAGAAGACTTCGCGGCCCAGGAGCTGGTCGACGAGCATGCCGATCGGGTCGATGCCGAAGACCTCCTCGATCTCCCGCGTGATCATCACGCCGCCGAACCGCGCGCCGGTCTCGATCAACGTGAGCGAGCCGTCCTTGCCCAGCTTGATCTCGGTGTGGGTGCCGCAGGTGTCGAGCTGCAGCGCGGTGACGGCGTCCCGGGACACCTCCTCGATGCGGCGCTGGAGGTGGTCGGGCAGCGTGCACGGAGCGGTGCTCGCGACCTCGGTGAACGGCGGGATCGCGGGCAGCCTGGCCGTGATGCACAACGGCTGGTAGATGCCGTTCGCGACGATTCCCTCGACGCTCACGTAGTCGCCGTGACCCGGCCCCGGATACCAGCCTTCCGTGGTGCCGCTGAAGATCTCCTCGACGAGCAGGTCGCCGTCGGTGTCCTGCGCGTACAGCTCGTTCATGCCGACCTGGCTGCCGAGCTTCAGGGCTTCAGCGACTTCGGCCCACGCCTCCGCCACGTCGGTGTGGGCGTTGAGGACCAGCTGCGCGACGGAACCGGCGCCCCAGGCCGGTTTGAGCAGCACCGGTGGGGTGAGCGAGGTCAGGGCGCCGAGCAGGTCCGCTTCGGACTCGACGCGGCGGAAGTTCGGGATCGGCACCTTCGCTTTCCGCCAGGTCTCGCGCATCAGGCGTTTGTCGCGTGCTCGCACCAGGTTCGAGCCCGCTCCGGCGAGGCCGAGCCGGTCCGCGACGTGGGCGACGAGCAGCACGGCGAACTCGGACAGCGTGATGATCGCGTCCGCGCCGATCGCTTTCGCGTGCTGGGCCACGAACTCGACCAGATCCTCGCCGCGCGGGGCGTCCAGAGCCTCGACGATGTCGGTGCAGAACTGTTGCGCTGTTTCGGGAACCGGCATGAGCGCCAGGACGTGCAGCTCGCCTTTCGCGGCGATGCGCGGGAACGAGTGCTCCGGAGGCGGGCCGCCCTTGACGTACAAGTAGAGGATCTTGCTCATCCCGAGCGCTCCTTCGTGCGGACGAAACGGATCGACAGCGCGACGACCACCATCAGCAGCACCGTGCCCAAAGCCGCGTGCACCAGGAACTCGTTCATCGCGCCGCGGGCGAGGTAGCCGCCGAGCAGGAAGATGACCAGCGAGCACACCGCCCGGTCGATCAGCGACTCGATGGACAGCAACGTGGCGCGGCTGCGCGGATCTGTGATGGCGTCGTTGACGAGCTGCCGCTGGACCGGGAACGACAGGCCGGTGGCGAGCGAGAACACGCACAGGCACGCGATGGTGGCGACGAGCCCGGCCGGTGCCAGGAGGGCGAGGCAGACCGCCATCACGGTGGTGAGCACGAAGACCGCGCGCAGGTCGCTCATGGCTCGGCGGATCAGGTTCGGGCGGGCCGCGCCCAGTGCCTCGAACAGCGTGGTGACGGCCATGAGCACGCCGAATCCCGCCACCGGCAGGTGTTTCGCGTCGAGGACGGGCTGGAACAGGTTGGCCTGAAGGATGCGCACCAGGGTGAAGATCGCGACGCCCTGGACCATCAGCAGGACCAGGTAGTGGTCGCGCTTGAGGGTGGCGAAGGCTCGTTTGACGGCGAGCTTCTCGTGGTGGTGCTCGCCGGGCGGCAGCGGCGGGAGCCTCGACGCGATGCCGAGCGCGACGAGCGTCGCGGCTGCGGAGAGCCAGTACGGCGAGGTGAACTGCCACTGCATCAGGACACCGGCGGCGGGCAGGGCCACGACGCGGCCGGTGAGGCTGTAGGCGCGGGCGCTGCCTTCCGCTTGCTTGTAGAGGTCGTCCTGGCCGGTGCGGTGCAGGTACTCGTAGAGGTACGCGCTGCCGGCACCGGACGTGAACGAGTAGGCGAGCGCGATCAGCAGGAAGTGGCCGAGGAAACCCCAGTAGTTCTGCACGAAGACCGGGATCAGGTTCGCGGCGGTGAGCGTGATGGCGCCGAGCTGCAGGAACCGGCGGTAGTCGAACCGGTCCGCGAGCACGCCCGTGGGCACGTCGAGCAGGCAGAACGCGACGTAGTAGATGGCCTGGATGCCGAAGATCTGCTGGTCGGTGAGGCCGATGTCGCGCTGGTACAGGTAGAAGATCGGCAGCCACAGCAGCAGGCCGTTGAACAGCTGAAAGCCCTTGTACAGGCGGATGACCGTCATGCGTACGGGCGCAGCTGCAGCAGGTGCACGTGGTTCTTGTCGGCAGCCCACTCGATGTCGACGGGCTGGCTGAAGGTGTAGTCGGGGGAGAAGTGGGACTGCAGCAGGCGTCCTGCGGTGGCCAGGCGCTGGAGCTGTTGCTTGGTCGCTTCGTCCACATCGGACTCGCCGAGCGCCACCGTGCGGCCGCCGCCCTCGACCGTGTTGAACAGGTACTGCGACGGTTGCGCCTCGCCGTCGACGACGTCGGTGACCTTGCCGGCGACGTTGATGTAGACGTTGCGGAAGTCGTTGCGGTTCAACGGGTTGGTCGTGACCATGACGCCGCCGCGGTCGGACGGCACCTGCTCCTGGATGATCACGCCCATGTAGGCGTCGTCGAGGGAGATCCCGGCCTGCTTGCGCAGCCGGGTGCTGCGGGCGTTGACGAGGCTCGCCCAGACCTTCTTGACACTGCTGAGGATTCCGCGCGCGTCGCTGACGTGCGTGACCGACTCGTAGATGCCGGCGGCGGAGAACCCGGCGAGGTCCTCGGCGTTGGACGAGCTGCGGACGACGAACGTGCTGACGCCGGCGAGGTTGCGGATGATCGCTTCGTCTATCTGGGTGATCAGTGCGTCGGGGACCTTCGCCGTGCGGATGAGGTGCTGGAGCTCGACGCACTGGGCGTCGGTCTGCGGGGCGTCGAGCTCGAGGGCG
>JAVXWK010000723.1:0-15822 GCA_032230575.1 Pseudonocardiales bacterium
CGCCAACCAGAGTTCTCGGGCGAGCCGGGAGCGAGGCTATTACATCATCGCCGATGATGTACATATATGTACATCATTCGTGAAGATATGCCGACCTGGCGGCAGTCGTGGTGCCGGGTGCGTCCGGTGATGACGGTCGTGCGCGGCCGTGTCGAGCCCGGTGCGGGTGCGTTGGGGTCAGGTGCTGCCGTGGCGTGACATTTCAGTTGGAAAGTTGGAAAATCCGACAAGGTCGGCGGAGAATGGGCCGGGCAGGTGTCGGCACCCAGCGGAACCGGGGAGGTGCGAGTTGAACGAGAAGAGCGACAAGAGCACGCACTCGGCGACGGTGCGGTCCAAGAGCCAGCTGACGCTGCCCGCCGAGGTCCGCCAGGCGCTGCGTGTCGGCGAGGGTGACGAGGTCGAGTTCACCGTCACCGAGGACGGCGGCGTCGTGCTGCGCGGTCTGACGAAGATCCCGACGGACCAGATGTGGTTCTGGCAGAAGGACTGGCAGGACGGCGAGCGTGAGGCCACCGCCGAGATCGGCGCGGGCCAGACCACGACGTACGGCGACGCGGACGCGATGTTCGCGGACCTCGACCGGTAGGACAGCCCTGTGCCGACTTTCGCCACCACGCCGCGGTTCGCGCGCGACTTCAAGGCGATGACGCCCGAGCAGCGTGACCGGTTCCAGAAGGTGGTGCGGGAGGAGTTCGTGCCCGATCTGGACACCGGCCAGTTCCGGGCGGGCCTGCGGGTCAAGCGGGTGCAGGGCGTGCCGAAGGTCTTCGAGATGACCTGGGCTCCGGACGGCCGCGCCACCTGGGAGTACGGGGCTCCGGTCCGCGACGGCGTCCGGCACGTCATCTGGCGTCGCGTCGGCACCCACGACGTCTTCAACGACGCCTAGCCGCACCGGGTCACCTAGGCCTCGTCCTGGTCCTCGTCGTCGGTGTTCCTCTTCGGCCGGTCGTAGGGCAGGCCGTCACGGGCGGCTTCCAGCACCGCGCGGGTGAGCACCGTGCCGCGCGGCCACTTCAGTTCCGTGAGTTCGTACAGACCCAGCGGCGCCTCGTTGAGGTTGTCGACGCCCGGCGCGGTGATGTCGTGCAGCAGCCGGTGGATCAGCACTGCCAGCGCGCCGGGCCCGGACCCGCCGTATCCCCAGTTCAGGCCGTAGTAGTGGTTGCGTGGTGCCGGGTAGAGCGTGCCGTCGGCGGTGCGGATCCAGATCGGCAGGTCCAGCACGACCTCCGCGAGCGGCTCGGTGGTGGGCAGCCGTTGCGGCACCACGACCAGCACCGTGCCGTCGCGCTTGCGCACTACGGGGGCGTCGCACTCCGGGTCGACGAACGCGTCCTCCTCACCGTCGCCCAGGCGCTGGTAGACGGCGCGGCGCTCGGTCACCGGGTCAAGGCGGGCGAACCACTCCGCGCCGAACTCGCCGGCCGGATCGACTTCCTCGACGCTGGCGTGCGGAAACAACTTTCCGCCGTCCCACGACACGGCCTCGCGCACGCAGTCGGCGGCGAGCTGGTCGGTGCGGCCGAGGATGTCCATCCACCCGGCTCGCAGCACCGCCTCACCAGGGTGCGGGTTGGTGGCCTCGTCGGGCACCGGCAGCGGCACGGCCGCCACGGTCGTGGTGGACTCGCCCGGCAGTTCGGGATTGGTCGTGCGCGCGAGGCATTCCCGCAGGATGTCCAGGTCCATCAGCGCGCTCTCGGTGGAGCCGTGCTGGGCGCGGATCACCAGCTGCAGCAGTGCCTGAAACGCCGGCGTGCCGACCGGCAGCGTAGCTGCCAGTCGCAGCAGAGAACCGGCGTCGACCTCGCAGATCGCCGGGTAGGTGACGGTGGCCGCGCCGGGCTGCCAGGCGGTGATCAGCTTCTCGATCCGCAGCGTCAGCGGCCAATAAGGTGCGGGTCGGCCGAGGACGCGGGCGAGGTCCTGCCAGTGCATCGCGAAGTCTTCCCAGCTGCCCGTGTCGCGGCGCTGCATGGTGGCCAGGCCTGGGCCGTCGGAGCCGAAGTCGCCCTGCACCATCACGAACGTGTCCATGTCGGGCATCACGTCGAACAGGTCGCGAGTGGGGTGGAACCACTGGCCAGGCCACTTCCACACCACGCCGATCATCCCGGTCACCGTGCCCCACATCTGCACCACGTACCGCTCGGTGGTGTGGGTGCCCCAGTAGGCGGCGGGTTCCCGCGCTGTGGGCCAGTAGCCCAGCGGCGCCATGTGCACCAGGCGCCGGCTCCCGGTCGCGGCAGCCCACCGGTACACCTCGTCGAGGTACCAGTACCAGCCGTGCTCATCGGCGCCGGCGGGCAGCGCGAAGTTCCCGAACCGATGCCGCAGCCACACCTCGAGGGCAGGGATGCGCAACGCCGCCGCGCACTCGGCACGGCGCAGCCGCTCCGGCTCCTCGGCATGGAACTCGATCATCCCCACATCATCGTCGGACACGCTTCGGCGTTGATGCGTGGGCCGACAGGACAGGGAAGTCCGCGTGTTCGGCTGATCCGCCGAACCGGACCTGAACCGTTATTCGGCTGCCACCCGCCACCTCGGCAGCTACTCTCGGTGACCGCCAGGCGTTGGGCGTCGCCGTGATGTGCTGGTCGGCGAGCCCGGTGGCCGCTCCCTCCTTGTGCGGGAGCGGCGCGACGTGGAAGGGGGTTGGCTCGGTGAAACCACATCGTGTGCGGCGAGCCGGGTGGCGTGAGGCTGGTCGCAGGACGCTGCGTGACATCGGAATCCTGGTGCCGGGTGCGATCATCGCCTGGGTCGTGATCGACCCGACTGTGCGCTCCGCTGTATGGATCTCGATCCTGCTCGTACTTCTGGCCAGCGGCCATGCCGTGATCGTTCGGCAGCACCTGCGTCGGCAGGGTCTTCGCCGCCCGCGCACGGATCGCCGACGGGTGCCCCGGCTGCGCGTGAAGACGATCGCCGGCGGTGAGCGGTCCACCCGCGCCTCAGGTCCCTGACCGCGAGTCGTCAGCTGTCGCGCTGACGGTGCGCGACCGGCGGGCCCCAGCGTTCACGTGCGGCGTCGGATCCGATTCCCGCCGCTGCGCCGATCGACTCCCAGGAGAGGCCTCGCTGGCGGGCATCGAGCACGGCAGCGTCGAGTCGCCGCTGGTACAGGGTGACGTCCTCGGCGGCTCGGCGCACCGCCGTGGCGGCGTCGTACGGGGCCGCGTGTCCGAGCCACTCCGCGTGCGCGGCGTCGGCGACGTGCTCGGGTGCATCACCGACGTCTCCCAGCGGGAGCCACGCGCGTCGCTCGGCGTCACTGGCCTGGTGGAGCTCGGTGACGCGCTCCCAGGTGGAGCCCTGCCAGCCGCACGTGCACCGCGTGGCCCACCAGTGCACCCGGTCCGACGGGACAAGGTCGTCGCGCTGCGGATCGTCGGCGACCGGGACGATCTCAAAGTATTCGACACCACCGCCATCACAGGACCGGCCCGTGCTGCCGGTGGCCTCACGGCCGTCGTCGAGGACGCGGGCCACCCAGCCCTCGTGTTTCCCGTCCTGGTTGATCCAGCTCATCAGCGCCCCTCGCCGTTCCCGCGTCCGGTGGCCCGTCGACGTGACGGGCCACCGAACGCTGTGCGTTGTACCTCGGCAACCGTTGGTGTGCATGAGCTTTCGGGCATCGAAACCGCCGCTCAGGCCCTTACGTCGGCGTTCGTCGTGGCCTTCTTCGCCCGGCTCCTGGCCGGCGGATACGCCGTCAGGGCGGAGCTGTCCACCGTCCAGTCGAGACCGCCGCCGTCGACCTCGACGACGTACCAGCTCGGCGGCCGCACCCTGGTGGCCGGGCCGTTGTCCATCCACACCGCCGACGTTGCGAACCCCGCCGGCCCTTTCGGGCTCTTCACCGCGTCGGCGGGCGTCCACCGTTGTGCTGGTGTCCTGGCGTAGACCTGCACGCGCGCGCCGGGCCTGAACCCGCCACACACCTGGATCAGCAGGTCGCACAGGATCTCCATCGCTCCCTGATGCGGCCAGCCGTCGGGCCTCACGTCATGCCAGTAGCCGTCGTGGTCAGTCTTCTTCGGCGGGTGCAGCAGCTGCTGCGCGGCCTGCTTCGCCCACAGGCTCGTGCCGCGCGCCGCGGCCTCGAAGATCCCCGCGCGGATCCGGTGACGCGCGTGGTCGGGCGTCCACAGCTGCCGGGCCGCGAGGTCCAGTGGCCACAGCTGCTCCGCCGTCATCCCCGCGGCGGGCCTGCCGGGCAGCAGCTCCGGGTTGAGGATGATCGCCAGCCGCCACAGCAGCGTGAGCTCCTCGGCGCGGGTCGGATGAAGGCCTTGGCCGAACACCGCCACGCAGTGCTCGATCTTCTTCGGCTGGTACGCGCTCGCCACGCTCGTCGCCCGGCTCCAGCACCAGCTCCACACCTCGTGGTCGAACTGGCGGGCCGCCTGCTCGTGCGACTCCGCCAATCTCGCGGCGGCGACCTCCGGATCGATGCCGATCGCGACCCGGCCGTCAGGGGTCATCCCGAACCGCAGTCCTGACGTCTCCTGGCCGGTCTGGTCCTCGGCGCTCATCGGCCCATCCCGTGGTAGGCGGCGACCACGGCCGCCGCGAGACCCTTGCGCTGGGTCTTGTCGGACTCCAGCAGCGTGTCCCACAGACCGCCACTGGCCTTGACGAGCGCCTTCGCCGCGAGCGCGATCCGGTCCGGGTCCAGCAGTTCAGTCCGGCTTCGCAGCAGCAGCCAGTCCGCGTGCTTGCGCACGTCAGCCTCGCAGGCGTCCGGGCCGAGCTGCTCGCGAGCCGCGCCGAACGCCGCCGAAGCCGCGGTGAGACCGTCCTCGATCGCCGCCTGAGCCGCGCTGATCACGCCGTTGCCGCTCGTCACTTCGTTTCCTCCTTGGACGTCCCGGCCGTTGCGCCAGGGGTGGTGGTGGCTTCGCGGGTGGCGTCGTAGCTGGTGAACAGCT
Organism: Pseudonocardiales bacterium; assembly: GCA_032230575.1. Lineage (GTDB taxonomy): Bacteria > Actinomycetota > Actinomycetes > Mycobacteriales > Pseudonocardiaceae > Lentzea. Next base: position 4,944 of record JAVXWK010000723.1, read on the forward strand.
CGGTGAGGCCGACGCTGATGTTGTGGTCCATCTGGTGTCCGGGCTCGGGCCGCCAGGCGGTGAAGACGGCGCGCACGAGCTCGGGGGTCTTGAGCAGAAGCCACCAATCCCAGATGGCGCGGCGGTACGGCTCCAGTTCGCGGTCCAGTGCGGCCGCCGCCTCGGACTCTGGAGCACGTTTCAGCAGTTCAGAGACCCACTTGTACCACTCCACGTGGTTGTGGGGGAACCACCGGTACGGCTTGGCCAGGCCGGCGAGATCGGGCCAGCGTTTGGCCAGCGCCCAGCGCGACAGCGACAGCTCCCGGCCGATCTCGGCCGCGGATTGGCCGTCGGCGAGGCAGAACAACGCGGCTTTGCGCACCTCGTGTTCGGCCAGGTCCTCGACCAGCCGTTGCACGGCGTCCGCGGTCTGCAGGTGGTGCAGCGGGTTGTGCGGGTCGGGGACCGTCGAGTCGACCCAGCGCGCGAGCAGCTGCCGCAGCTCCTCACGGAAAGGCTCGTTCTCCTTGTCCGGTATCAGCCGCCGCGCGATGAACTCGGGTTCCAGCTCGTGAATACGGTGAACCATAGTCACCAAGCTACACGACTGGTGAATCTGAGTCACCGCAATCAAGATTGCGGTGACTCAGATTCACCCGGTTGGGATCGGGGTGGCCGACCAGCATCCGCCGAGGATCCGTCCGGCCTGCACGCCGGCGGGGACTCTTCCCGGACCCGCACTGACCGCGCGGGTCCCGTTCTCGTTCCGGCTACTCGCGCAGCTGCCCAGGTTCGACAGGGTCGAGCAGGTCTCGAACGGTGATGATGCCGCCACGCAGCACCATCCCAGCCCAGTACTCGTCGAGGTCGTCACCCGGAAGGACATCGAGCCAGTCGTCCAGCTCCAGCGAATCGAGCACGTGCCACGGACTACGGTGTCCTGGCCGCTCAGCCTGCTGGGTGAGCAGCGCGACGGCATAGGCGACGACCGCGGGCCACAACCGCTCGACGACCTCGTCAGGTACCCGATCCACGTCGTCCTCGTCCTCGTCGAAGCCGTCGTCGAGTTCCTCGGCGAGGTAGGCGCGGAAGCGGTCCCGCGCGTCGGGATGCGCCCGGTCGACCGCGGTGAGCACCTGGTCCAGGCAGGCGCCGCACCCGAGTCCGCTCAACGCCGCTGGCCGCTGGTCGATCGGCGGCAACCAGACCCAGATCTGCCCCGCGTTCACCCAGCATTCGCCCGGCTCGTACAAGGTTCCGGCACTGCGCCAGTCCTGGTGAAGCCAACCGTGCAACTCCCCGCCGCCCACGCAGCACAGCAGCGCTTGTGCTCCGGCCCATCCCGCCGGCGCGGCGAGGTTCCTGGCAGCGGCCATGTCGAGGTCGAAGGCGAGCTGGCCTGGTTCGGCTCCAAGAAGGTCGCCATCGAAGGCACAACACGGACACACCGCCACCGGCGAGCCGACCGGCCGGGCCAGGCCTCCCGCCGCGTAGCGGTCCCCGCAGACTCCACAGGCGATATCCACGGTGGCCTCGGCGAGGTCGCGGCGGCGGGCCTGGGCCACGACCCGGTCGAGCTCGGCGACGATCTCGACCGGCGCGAGGGCCGCGGAGATCTCGTGGGCATCGACCCCGGCCACCCGCCCCAGAGCCTCGGAGTAGTCCACGGTCAGCGGAGCCCACACCGTCACCGTCAGCGGCATGGCGAGATCGAACACGGCGGGGTCGTCGGGATGCTCGTCGCCGGTGGCGGCGATCTGTGGCTCGGCCGCGCGCGAGACGTGCACCGTGGCCGGTCCGGCATAGATCGGCAGGGCGTGCAGTTGCGGATGGTGCTCGATCACCACCGGCCAGCCGGCCGACCGCAACGCGACGGCGAGCGCGTCGCGCAGTTCGCCCGCGAGCGGCCGGCCGTCCGCGCCGCCACCGTGTTGCCCCAGCGCCGTCGCGGCGTCGAGGTAGGCACGGCCGGTCTCAGCGCCGAACGCGCGCACGGCCTTCTTACGGAAATGGTCACGGGTCATGCCCGAACTCCTTGCGCAGCACGGCTTCCCACGCTCCGCGCCTGCTGTTTCGGGGCACACCGGAGTAACACGCTCGACGCGATCATGAGACCTTGACCGTCCGATGGCACTCCGGGGTGACAGCGTGGGCGTCTGTCCGGAAGACGGTGCGGGCCAGCGCCTCGGCCCTCGCCCATGCTAACCAGGGACGGCGCGCCGGTAGCCTGCCGGGATGCGCGAACCACCCCGGCCACGGTCGAGCAGGTCGTCCGGCGCGATCGACCAGCACAGACCTGCTGCTGGCCATGCTCAAGTCCGTAAGCCTGTAGACCCTCCAGTGCGCGAGAACAGCAGCACCGCGGAGCGGTAGTTCTGGCGGGCCGGCCAGCACCACGGGAACTGGCGAGCACGACCGCGCGCAGCGCTACCCGACGCGATCACCCCGACGCGATCACCCCGACGCGATCACCCTGGTGCACAACAACTTCGCCGCGCTAGCCGCGGTGAACTGACTACGAGGACACAGCTCATGCCCGGCACTCACCATCTGTTCTCTCGCGACTGGGGCGCCAGCAGCGAACTGTCCGCCGACATCACCCGCGACCACGTCACCCTGCACGTGCACGAACCCAGCGATGACCCGCAGATCCTCGGACGCACGCTGGTCTCGGTGCAGATGCCCAGATGGGACGCCGACCGTTTCCTCACCGAAGTGCTGCGCTCCGCCGGCTCCCATGACGGCTGATCCAGCTCGCGTGTCCGGCAAGATCCGGGCGCGAGCTCGTGCCACGCTCTCGCCGTGACCGCCGAGCACCCCGACCTCATCGACCTCGATACCGGCGCCTGGTACGAGTGGGTCGAGGAGCCCAACGGCTGCGACCACTCCGGTTACGCCCTGGTGGATGACCACGACTGCACCTGGCCCCGCGACGCCCTCGACGAGAACGGCACCCGTGTCGTCGAGGCCAGCACCGTGGATCCGGTCGAGTTCCGGCGGTTGCGTGACCTGTTCGACAACCCCGTGCGGTAGCCCGACGACGCCCGCACCGTGCTGACTGAGTTGGCCACCGAGAGACTCGCCCGGCCGGCTCGTCGTCACCCGGCGACCCGAGCACCAACTGACCGGCCCCAGGCCCTCGGCTGGGATCAGGTCAGCTTCGCTGCCGGTCCTGCACCGCTGCGAAATAGTGCTCGTGCACACGCGGAAGCGCGGACTGTTCGCTGGCGTGGAACTCCGCGGTGCCATCGAGTTCGATCAGCGCGGTCAGCTCCCGCACGATTTCCCGGTATCGCTGGACGCGGTCTGTGATCGCCATGCGCGTCACGGTATCGACCCCGCACGATCCGATCGCGCGCGCCGCCGGAGAAATCGGTGCGGCGCCCGCGCTCGCCGTAGTTCCAGCCTGTGGCGAACGCGCGACTGGCCGGTGGCTCCCGCGTGTGTCGCGTGTGGACCATTGGACCCTGCGTCGCCGCTACCATGTGGCGGGAGGCGACGATGGGTATCAGCGAGCAAGGAATCCGCGACGGGGAGGCTTACCTCGCGGACCGGGGTATGCACGACCTGATCCCGATGTTTCGGCGCACGATGATGCGGGAGCTGGCCCTCGCTCGACTCAAGCCGTTCATCGTTGTGGCGGACGTCGTCCTTCGGCTCTGCACCGTGGCGGCTCTCGCGTGGCTCGTGGCGCAGCTGCTCGGCTGACCTCGACCCAGTCCTCACCCCCGCGCCTTCTCCGCCCCTGCCACCACGTTCCTCCGAGGCCACCTCCACCAGGAGTACCGCATCCCGCTTCGGCGACACCGTCACCTCGGTCAGCCTGGGCCAGGGCCACGTCCAGCAGACAGCCTCCCGTCATGCTGTACGTGAAGATCACGCTCTGGCGTGGCCACGATCAACAGGAACCGGCAGCGCGGACGCGACGAGCTCGGCCTCGAACACCGCGTCCTTCGCAGCCCGCGAACCCCGCACGCCGCGAACCGCTCGACGGAAGCACAGCTCTGCGACGCCCGGCGAGGTTGTGGGGCACGTCTGGAGCCGCGTGGGAGGCTGGTCAGGTGCACACCCTGTTGCTTGATGAACTGCGCATCTGGCGGGCGGCCGACGGTCCGCCTGAGTGGCATGACGCGTTGGACCGGGTGAGCGGCTGGTTCGAGCCGCTCTGGCAGGGCGTCGACACCAGCTGGGACGGGTTCATCCTGCTCGACGGCGCGGCCGCGCTGGCCCTGGCCCTCTACATCACCGCACGTGAACACGACATCCCTGTCGAGCGGGTCACCCGAGAACAGGTCGAACGACTTCGCGAGCCACGAGGCTGGGACCGCGTCGCGGCGTGGGAGGCAAAGCTCCTCACCCTGGGTCACGATCCTGATGACCCGCACGATCCCGTCAGCATCCGCTGGCGACGCCAACGTCGCGACCTGTCACCACCAGACCCCAACGGCTTGTCCGACGAGGCGCTGGAGGACAGCACCTTGAACTGGGGTTCGATGCTGAGCAACGGACTCGATGCCGTACTTGCGCCCATCTACAACTTGCGGTTCTGAACGTCTTGGCGATGCACCGTCCCGGCCACGGCGTCGACCGCTGAGCCGATGACGACCGGTCGCCGAGCAGAGCCTGCTCATCAGGCAGGAATCTGGTCGAGGGCCAGGTTGATGCGCTGCGCGCGGTGTCCGAGCCCCCAGGTACCTCCGTGCTTTCCTGGTCTTCGAGAAACGTCGCGAGGCCGGCGAACGTGGGTGGTCGCCGATCACTACCCGCAGGTGGCTCACGCCGGGTGGGGACGGGACAGCTCGTCGATCACTGCGGACCCCGCCTCCCAGCTGCGGCCCATCTGGGACAGGGTCTCGTCCAAGTTGTCGATGCCGGCGCGGTTGATCTGCTGCATCTCCGCGATCGTGGCGTCGGAGACTCGCTCAAACTCCGCGTAGGCACGTTCGCAGCGTTCCCGCGCGGCCTCGATCTTGTCCGCGCCGCCATCTTTCTGTGCCTTGGTCAGCAGACCTTTCGCCGCAGACCAGCGTCGCCGTGCTGCGGTCTGCTGTCGGAGCAGGTCGGCCGACCGCGCGGTGGCCACGGTGCTCTCCGCCGTGCCGACCACCATCAGCTCGGCGAACTTGCGCTGCTCAACCTCGTGTGTGTCGATCAGCGCGTCCACCTCGGGAATCCCGGTTCGCCGGTTGCCGCTCGTCTCGTCGTCGCTGCGGTGTTCGTGCATCGGGTGTGCTCCTGTGGTTGATGCAGGTGGAGGCAGGGGTCAGCGGTGGAAGACGTTGCCGTAGGCGCCCTCGTTGATGATGTCGGCGAGGTCGAGCATGGCGTCGATCCCGGTTTCGTCGCACCGGCCTGCGATGTCGACGACCGGGGAGCTGGTGGGCTGGTCGATGACCAGTGTCCAGCCGCGTTGGAGGTCGATGGTGATCGCGAGCGGGCACGGTCCGAGCGCGCCCCAGCCGGGGGTGGTGTCGATGCGGGGAAGCGGCACGTACAGCCCGTCCCGCTTCGTGCGGACGCCGCGCTCGGCCAGCCGCCTGACGACGGCGTCGAGCAGGGCGATGGCCTGCTCAGGGGTGCTCGGGCGGGGCTCGCGCACGTTGCGGCTGGTCATCTCCAGCGCGACGACGGCAAGGCGTTCGGCCCACTCCCCGGCCGGATGGGCGCCGGCCATGTTGATCCCGTGCTGATCCGCGGTGACGCACCAGGCCTGCAGCAGTTCGCCCGCCGCATCGAGCACCGGCGCGGTGGGGAACCAGGACGACATGTAGCGCAGGCCTTCTCGCTGCACGACGTTGCGGGCCAGCGGCATGGCGTTGGGCGGGGTGGTCACGGTGCTCACGCTCCGGTTGTTGGGGTGCGGACTGGTGTGCACAGCCGTGGGCGACTGGACATGCGCAGGCACACCAGGTGAGTGACGACGCTGGCGCTTCAGATCCGACTGGGCGTGATCAACCCGTGTGCGATCGACGGCTTGCGGTCGGCCGCGACAGAGTGCCACCGCAACAGCGGCTGACCGCAGCGCGCACAGGTCTCCTTGAGGCTCAGCGTCGCTGCGGACGGGCTCGCCAGACCCCAGGCCCCCTCGTCGCCTCCGGCCGCGAGGTAGGCGTCGATCAGCGCCTGCGCGAGCTTGCGCGACCAAGGGTCGTCGGAAGGCGCTGGTGGAGGGGTGACACCCCACGAGGTGATCAGCCCCCGCAGCGACACCACCATGCACTCGACGTGAGTGTCACCCTCCGGCGTCAGGCCACGCGGAACCTGCACCCGACGCTTGACCTCGTCCAACAACTGCCCGACGCGGGCCGGGCTCAAGTCGACGAAGTCCGCGATCTGGCGCACCGTCAGGCCGCTGCCGACCCACATGTAGAGCAGCCGCAGACCGCGCTGGTAGGCGTTCTCCGCGGTGAGTTCGGCGATCTGCCGTTCGTGGTCTTCGCCGATGGCGACGAAGTCCTCCGCGACGGTTCGCTGGCTGCTGGGCATCAGCACCTTACCTTCCAGCTTGTCTAGTTGAGACTGGACAAGCTAGTGCCCATTGCTCGTGCTTGTCCAGTCCCACCTAGACAAGCGCCTTTTATGGGACGTCGGCGGCGTCGCCGCGGGCATCGCGAGAGCGTGTTTGGGTCCGTTCGGGTGACGTTTCGGCACTTAGAAAGTGCGTGCGCTGCCGCACGCTATTGTTCGGGCATGGGAGTCCAGTGGAGTGAGCAGGGGCGGGAGCGGCAATCGCGGGAGACCGTGGCGGACCCGGAGAAGCTGCCGGTGCAGCGCCTGGTCGGCAACGCGTACTACCGCCGGTGGGCGCGCGGCGGCCGCGGCCGCATGGAAGACGGGTACTACGGCGATGAGAGCCTGCGGGTTTACATCGCGGTGGGCCGCGACGAGGCGGAGGAGAAGTACGGCTACCTGGTCCGCTGGGACTGGGACCTGTTCGTCGGCCACAACCAGCATTTCTGGCAATCCGAGGTCGAGCTGTACGGGGAGTGGCGCGACTCGCCGGACGACTTGGACGCGGCGATCGTGGTCGAAGAGCTCGACCCGAACGCGCCGGACGTGCCGGCGAAGTGCCCGTCGTGGCGCTGGTCGATCCGCGACGTCACCGCCTATCGCGGACTCGCGAGCGAGGCATCGGCCCGCCGATGGCTGTCGGAGAAGGGCATTCTGGGCTACCCCGCCTCCGGTGAGCGCACCTACGACGGCCGGGCGGTCGTGATGGCGGCCGCGGCGATGACCGGGCCGACCGGGCGGCCACGCAAGGCGCAGGTCACGGACTGGACGACCGAGGCGATCGCCGCAGTGCTGGACCGGTTGGACAACCTGCCCGCGACGGAGCTGGTGCGGGAGCTCGAGCAGCTCGCCCGCAAGGTCAGCGCCGGTGGTGCGACGCGGCGCGAGGTGGACGACCTCGCGCTCGGGATGCGGCTGCTGCGGCACCGCTACGAGCAGCACCCCAGCGGCGGGCACGTGCAGCGGTGGACGTGGCTTCGCCGCGACGTCGGACCCGCTGTGACCTGGTCGCCGAAGACGAACTACGGCAGCCGTGAGTCGATGCGGGCGGTGCTGGACGAGGTCGACAAGCCCGGTTTCGGGTTCTGCTCCACCACGGTCGGGGTGCTGCGTGCCGCGTTCCCGGCCTCGGGCGAACCGACCGAGGTGTGGCTGGACGTGCACAATCTCGCGACGCTGCCCGCGCAGTGGCCGGAGGTCGGCAGGCACCCCAACCCGGACGCGGTGCCGGTGCTGGTCTACGAGGTGCGCAACGACCCGGCGCAACTGCTGAACGCCATCCGCAAGGGCGGCGACGTCGAGCACGAGGTCGAGCACCTGCTGGACCGGCTGATCAACGGCACGCTGCTGCCCGGCGAGATCGACCCGTACAGCTCTCAGGTCCGAGACTGACCGGCTCGCACAAGCCCACGACCGACGGCCTGCGGCGGGCCGCGTGTGCAGCTGCCCGCAAAGGCACGAAGTCGAACGTGCCATCCTCGGTCAGGCAGCCGTCGGCGAGGTTGAGCAGCCAGACGTGCAGCTCGCCGGAAGCCGGTCCCGCAGTGCCAGCAGATCCGGATCCACGTGGGGCTGCTCGCGGTCCAGCAACATCCACGCCGTCGTCGTTGATCCAGCTCATCGGTGACTCCCGTCGAGTCCGCGGACACGCGGCCTGGCACCGCACCTGCAACGCGATCACCACGATGGTTCCAGCACACGATCAGCAGGGGCCGATCCAGCGGCGGCCGCGCCAGGATCCCCGGCCGGACACCTCTCGCGGCCCGCAGAAATGACGCGCCGTGAACGTAGCGACCCCTGTTCAATACTCGACGTGATCGACTTTGCTCTGACCGGCGAACACGCGGCCGAACTCGACCTGTGGTGCGGTGTCCTCGATCAGCTCTACGCGGCCTGGTCCTCGACCGCCGCCCGGCACACCGCGCGGTCGGAGAACAGCCCAGCGGCTCGTGAGGACGCTGTCGTGGCTGTTCGCGCACCACAATGGCCTGCTCATGACCCCTACAACACGGGCATGGACGCCGCGCTGCTGACCGACGCCGCGGCTTGGCACCTGCGCGCGTTGCAGTCGCTGGCCGCCACCCGCACCGTGGTGCTGGCGCCGTGGCCGCACCTGCGGCATATCGCCGAGTACGCCGGCCAGGCCGGGTGGCTGCTCGACACCGAGATCACCGTGGACCAGCGGGTGGCGCGCCGATGGCTGCTTAAGCTCGCGAACGTGCATCGGTCCCGGCAGGCGCTCGGGTCGATGAACGCGTCGAAACCCGAGATCCGGAAGATCAAGGAGGAGCGCGACCGGATCGAGCAGCAGCTGCGCCTGCGGTTTCCCGACGTGGGGGACCTTTCCTGGCGGGACCTGAAGGAGGGGCCGCCGTGGAAGGTGGTTGACCAGCAAGTTCCCGGACTCGGTGACCTGGTCCGCGGGTTCGTCAAGATCCACGGAATCACGCAGGCGAGCGGGCTGTACGACCTGCTGTCTCTGCGATCACACCCGAACCTCGACGTCGTCGCCATGACCGCCATCAGGCCCGTCGTGCACGACGGTTTCGTGCAGTACACCTACGAGGCCGACATCCCGCAGACAATCAACGTGATGCGGGTGGCCGCGCTGGTCTTCTACCGCGCCGCGATGGGCGTCACGAGCTACTTCGCGCTGGACACCGCGGACCTGCACTCGTGGTACGACTCGCTTCCCGCGCAGTAGCGGAGCACTCCCGGAGCCCTCGAGGTAGGCGTGAGCCGCGATCCCAAGGCGACCGGCGCTCCGCCAAGCGCCACCCGAACAGGTTGCCACGAGCCTGGGAACGGCCGGCTGCGACCATGGTCGAGGTCGAAAAGGTGAAAGGAGAGGAAACAGCATGCAGGCGGAACTCCTGACAGTGGCTCTCGCGGCGGTGCTGGCCATTCCGGTCACCGGTGGGCTGGCCGCCTGGCTCGGGTTCGTCGCCGGTCGCCGCAGCCGCCCCGTTACCGCAATAGTCACGCCTTACTCCTGTGCCTGCGGACATCCGCTCGGGATGCACGACAAGGACACCGGCCACTGCCATGGCAAGGACCAGCACAAGGACGTGTACAACGCTCAGGGCCACAACATCGGTAGTCAGTTCCTCCCGTGCGAATGTCGGCGCTACGTCGGCGAGTTCCCCGTCCACGAGATTGACTGGTCGGCGGTGCCCTTGCCTTCCCCGTCGTCCCCGCCCACCAGCACCGCGATCGCCGGGACATCCCAGGACAAAGAGGCCTGACGGCTGGGGCCTGAACCGTATTCGGGCTGTCGCCGTCACGCTGCACCTTGATCTCCCTGGCTGCGGGTGCCGGAAGCGGGGACTGGAGGGCACGTCGTGGTGACCATGACGCGCAGCCGTGCCGACGGGACGTGTTCCGTCATGATCGCCTACGAGATCTCGGGACGCTGGTCATCGACGCTGGTCAGTCCATGCTCGCGTGCGGCGTCAGCGCGACGACGGTCAAGCGAGAAGACGCTCCAGCTTGCTGGTCAGCTCAAGCTGGTTGAGCAGGCGCTGCTCGGCGTCCTGCTGAGCGAACACCGCGGCGGCCATTGCGGCGGTGACGTGGACCGTGGCGATCGGAAACCGGACGGCGGCCTCGGTGAGGGAGGGCTGGTCGTGGCGCACGATCTCGTCCCAGAACTTCGCGAGCACTACACCGGCTTCGTCGCGGTGCTCGGCAGGGCACAACGCGTCCAGTAGCGGCGTGGCGTTGGCAAGGTAGAAGTTCGCGGTCGGGTCGAACCCGGACTGCTGGCACCACTTGTGGTCCTGCACGAGGATCGCCGCGACGACGCCGGGCGCATCGGAAGGCCGCGTGTTGCGCAGCTCGTCCGCGCACTGAGCTGCCCAGCCGTACCCGTCGCCTCGCACCACGCCCGTGCCGGCACCTGCAGGCCTGGGATGCGCGCGGGATATCTCGAACTCGCTGTCCTGGACATAGGCGAGATAGTTGAGCAGGAACAACATGGCGTGCATGTGCTGCTCAAGCGTGCGGGCCTTGAAAGAGCCCGGCACAGCAGGGTCGTCACGGCGAGGCATCGGCACGTCGATGGCCATCCCCGCGACCTCACGGACGCGATCGTCGTTGCTCACCAGGGCACCGTACCGACAGTCATGATCGACCCAGGTCGCGGCCGAGGCGCTCCGCACACCCGTCACACTCGTCCCACCGCCGGGACAACCGCACACTGGCTCTGAACAGGGAGAACGCAACTGTGACGGGTGGGACGGGTGCGAGTCGACCCGTCCCACCCGTCACAAACACCCGTCGTCGGCCCCACCAAGGGGCGACGATGCCGGGACGGGCTGTCCTGTCTCACGGCGCGACAAGATCTTCGCCGGGAAGCTTGGCGAATATGTCGTTGAGGGGATGGGCC
>JAVXWK010000725.1:0-4829 GCA_032230575.1 Pseudonocardiales bacterium
CGTGTCGAGGTCCATCAGCATGGTGCGCGACGCGTTCGTCGGGTCGGTGACGTGCACACCTCCGTCGGTGCCGCCCGTCATGTTCCACAGCACCCACGTGTCCATGTTGCCGAACAACAGGTCGCCGGCCTCGGCCTTCTCCCGCGCACCTTCGACGTTGTCGAGGATCCACCGGATCTTGGGGCCGGAGAAGTAGGTCGCCAGCGGCAGGCCGACCTTGGCGCGGTACCGCTCCTGCCCGCCACCGAGGTTGCCCAGCTCCTGCACGATCTTGTCGGTGCGGGTGTCCTGCCAGACGATGGCGTTGTAGACGGGTTCGCCGGTGTTCTTGTCCCACACCACAGCGGTCTCGCGCTGGTTGGTGATGCCGACGGCGGCGATGTCCGAAGTGGACAGATCGGCCTTGGCGAGCGCGCCCGCGGCGACCTGGCGGGTGTTCTGCCAGATCTCCATCGGGTCGTGCTCGACCCAGCCCGCCTTCGGGAAGATCTGCTCGTGCTCCTTCTGGTCGACCGACACCACTCGACCCGAGTGGTCGAAGATCATGCAACGGGTCGACGTGGTGCCCTGGTCGATCGCGGCCACGTACTGCGTCATGCGAGGAGTCCTTTCAGACCGGGAGAACCAGGTAGAGCAGCGCGGCGAGCGCGCCACCCACTAGCGGGCCGACTACCGGGACCCACGAGTAGCCCCAGTTGGCGTTGCCCTTGTTGCGAATCGGCATGAGGAACGCGTAGGCGATGCGCGGACCGAGGTCGCGCGCCGGGTTGATGGCGTAGCCGGTCGGGCCACCGAGCGAGGTACCGATCACCAGCACGACGAACGCGACACCCGCGTACCCGAGCGCCGAGTTGCCGAACTGCGGAGTCCCGTCGGTCGCCATCTTCACGCCGGGCGACAGCAGGATCCACGCCACGAGCACGAACGTGCCGATGACCTCGGACACGAGGTTCCACGCCGCGTTCGGCACGGTCGGTCCGGTGGAGAAGATGCCGAGCGTGTTCTGCGGTTCGTCGTGCGTGTCGAACTGCAGCTTGTAGGTCGCCCAGCAGAGCATCGCGCCGAGGATCGCGCCGACCATCTGACCGAGGATGTAGAAGGGAACGTCACCCCACGGCGTCTTGTCCGCGATCGCGAGTCCCAGCGTGACCGCGGGGTTCAGGTGGGCACCGCTCGGGTTGGCGATGCTGGCGCCGGTGAAGACCGCGAAGGCCCAGCCGACGTTGACGAACAGGAATCCGGTGCTGTTGCCGAGGGTGTTCTTGAGCACCTGGTTCGCGACGACACCGGTGCCCAGGAGGATGAGGACCGCGGTCCCCAGCACCTCCCAAACGAAGATCGAGCCTGCACTCATCGTCGACCTCCACTCGTTTGCGGCCAGACAGGACGCGCAAACCCGAGGTCAGGGCCGCGCCGCCCGCCTGCAACGTGCTCGGACGCTATTACCGTGCTGATCAGTTGTCTACGCCAAGTACGTGCGGTGGGGCCATTTTCAGGCCGTAAGCATCTGGACCTCGCGCCCGTGGGCGAACGTCCGTTGCTGCAGGTAACGTGATCCGCGAGTCGTCACCAGGGAGGCGTCTGTCGTGGCCACGCGCAAGAACGCAGCTGCACCACCGCAAACCCCCGCCGCCCCGCCGATCACCGGCAGGCTGGGCCCGGCCGAGCGCGAGGAGTCGTGGCAGCGGCTCGGGGCGGAGACGTTCGACGTCGTCGTGATCGGCGGTGGTGTGGTCGGTGTCGGCGCCGCACTCGACGCGGCGACGCGAGGCCTGCGGGTCGCGCTCGTCGAGGCCCGTGACCTGGCCTCTGGCACGTCGAGCAGATCCTCCAAGCTCTTCCACGGCGGCCTGCGGTACCTGGAGCAGCTCGAGTTCGGACTGGTCCGCGAGGCACTGCGCGAGCGCGAGCTGATGCTGACGCGCATCGCACCCCACCTGGTGAAGCCGGTCGCGTTCCTCTACCCGCTGGCGAACCGGATCTGGGAGCGCCCCTACACGGCGGCCGGCCTGTTCCTGTACGACACGATGGGCGGCGCCCGGTCCGTGCCGGGGCAGAAACATCTCACCCGAGCGGGTGCCCTCCGACTGGTTCCGGCTTTGAAGCGCGATGCGTTGATCGGCGGCATCCGTTACTACGACGCACAAGCCGACGACGCACGGCACACGATGATGGTCGGCCGCACCGCCGCGCACTACGGCGCCGTCGTGCGGACGTCGACCCAGGTGGTCGGGTTCCTGCGCGAGGCCGACCGGGTGTCCGGTGTGCGCGTGCGGGACGTCGAGGACGGTCGTGAGGTCGACGTCCGGGCGCACGCGGTGATCAACGCGACCGGCGTGTGGACGGACGAGCTGCAGCGGCTTTCGGGTTCGCGCGGGCGGTTCCGGGTGCGGGCGTCGAAAGGCGTGCACATCGTCGTGCCGCGCGACCGGATCGTGGCCGAGGCCGGGATGATCCTGCGCACCGAGAAGTCCGTCCTGTTCGTGATCCCGTGGCGCAACCACTGGATCATCGGCACCACGGACACCGACTGGAACCTCGACCTGGCGCACCCGGCGGCGACCAAGAACGACATCGACTACATCCTCGAGCACGTCAACTCGGTGCTCGCGACTCCGTTGACGCACGACGACATCGAGGGCGTCTACGCGGGTCTTCGTCCTTTGCTGGCCGGTGAGTCGGAAGCGACCTCGAAGCTCTCCCGCGAGCACGCGGTCGCTCGGGTCGCGCCCGGACTGGTCGCGATCGCCGGCGGCAAGTACACGACGTACCGGGTGATGGGCGCGGACGCCGTCGACGCGGCGCACGTCGACCTGCCCGGCCGGATCCAACCGTCCATCACGGACAAGGTGCCGCTGGTCGGTGCCGACGGCTACCACGCGCTGGTCAACCAGGCCGACCAGCTGGCGGCCAAGCACGGGCTGCACCCGTACCGCGTCCGGCACCTGCTGGACCGCTACGGCTCGTTGGTGCACGAGGTGCTGTCGCTGGCCGCGGACAACTCGGAGCTCTTGAAGCCGATCCCCGCGTCGCCGGACTACCTGCAGGTCGAGGCGGTGTACGCGGCGTCGCACGAGGGCGCGATGCACCTGGAGGACGTGCTGACCCGGCGCACCCGCATCTCCATCGAGTACGCGCACCGCGGTGTCGAGTCGGCGGAGGCCGTGGCAAGGCTGATCGCGCCGGTGCTGGGTTGGGACGAGGACGCGATCAAGCGCGAGGTCGAGGTCTACAACGCGCGGGTCGAGGCCGAGCGCGACTCCCAGACCAAGCCGGACGACCAGGCCGCCGACGCCGTTCGTGCCTCGGCGCCGGAAGCACGTCCTCAATTGACCGAACCCGTGAGCTGATCTCCGGCATGCTGGACGCATGACTGGGGTTGATCGTCGAACTTTTCTCGCTGTCAGTGCGGTTGTGGCCGGTACCGCCGCTTCGGCCGGTACCGCTCACGCCGCTGAGACGCCTGTCTTCGCACACGGCGTCGCGTCCGGCGACCCGTTGCCCGACGGCGTCCTGCTGTGGACCCGCGTGGTCACGGACGAGCCCGTGCGCTGGGAGGTCGCGCGGGACGAGTCGTTCGAGCACGTGGTCGCCCGCGGCCGCACTCGGACCGGTGCCCACCGCGACCACACCGTGAAGGTCGAGGTCTCCGGACTTCGTCCCTCGTCCCGTTACTGGTACCGCTTCCGCGTCGGTGACGTCGTGTCGCCGGTCGGCCGCACGAAGACCGCCCCTCGGGTGTCGGACCACTGCGGCGCGCTGAAGTTCGGCGTGGTGTCGTGCTCGAACTGGATCGCCGGCTACTTCGGCGCCTACGGGCACCTGGCCGCGCAGGACGACCTGGACGCCGTGATCCACCTCGGCGACTACATCTACGAGTACTTCGATCCGGGTGTGCGTGTCACCGAGCCGCAGCACGAGTGCGAGACGCTCGCCGACTACCGGACCCGGCACGCGCAGTACAAGACCGACCAGCACCTGCAGGCCCTGCACGCCGCGCATCCCTTCATCGTGACCTGGGATGATCATGAGTCGGCGGAGAACTCGTCGTCCATCGGCTCGCCCGCGCACGACCCCGCGACCGAGGGCCCGTGGGGCGCCAGGATGGCCGCCGCCACCCAGGCCTACTTCGAGTGGATGCCCGTCCGCGAGGGCAAGCTGACCAGGCGGCTGCGGTTCGGGCGGCTGGCCGACCTGACCATGCTCGACCTGCGCAGCTACCGCACGGACACCACGATCCTCGGTGCCGACCAGCGCACCTGGCTGGCCGCGGCGCTGACCGACGGCTCGGCGCGGTGGAAGCTCGTCGGCAACTCGGTGATGATCGCGCCGTTGAAGATCCCGCCGCTGCCGGGCCTGCCGCCGACGAACACCGACCAGTGGGACGGGTTTCCCGCGGACCGGGAGTTCGTGCTGAAGGCTCTGGACCGGGCCGGGATGAAGAACGCCGTCTTCCTGACCGGCGACATCCACTCGTCGTGGGCGAACAACGTGCCCCTCGGTGAGAAGTCCGTGGCCACCGAGTTCGTCTCGACGTCGGTCACGTCGGACAACTTCGACGAGCGCATCGGCGTGCCGCCTCGCACCGGGTCGTTGGTGCTGGAGGCGCAGTTCCGCGCGTTGAACCCGCACGTGCAGTTCGTGGAGCTCGACTCGCACGGCGCGCAGGTGCTCACGGTGACGCCGGACGAGGTGCGCATGGACTGGCACTACGTCGCCGACAAGCGCGATCCCAACACCGCGGTCACCCTCGCCCACTCGTGGCGCACCCGCCACGACACGGCCCAGGTCGAGCCCATCCTCTGAATGATGAACGGCGCTTTTGTCCC
>JAVXWK010000727.1:0-12571 GCA_032230575.1 Pseudonocardiales bacterium
GGTCGATGAACGGCGCTTTTGTCCACCTGAGGTGAACAAAAGCGCCGTTCATCCCAAAAACGCTAGGCATGGGTGGCCACCGCTTCCTTGAGGACGGCGGCGACGCGCTCCTGCTGTTCGCGGGTGATGCCGGGGAACAGTGGGAGGGAGAGGATCTCGTCCGCCGCCTGCTCGGCCACCGGGTAACCCTCGGGCCGGCCGTACTTGGCGAACGCGCCAGTGTGGTGCACCGGCGTCGGGTAGTGGATGCCCGCACCCACACCGTTGTCGTTGAGGTGCTTCAACACCATGTCGCGGTTGCGCACGCGCACGACGTACAGGTGCCACACGTGCTCGTTGCCGTCAGCAACTCCGGGCAGCCGGACCTCGGACACGTCCGCGAGCAGCTCGGCGTAGAGATCGGCGGCGGCCGCGCGCTCCTTGTTCCACGCGCTGAGCTGCTTGAGCTTGGCGCGCAGCACGACGGCCTGCAGCGTGTCGAGGCGCGAGTTGAAGCCCAGCTCGGGGTGCGAGTACTTCTTGTCGCTGCCGTGGTTCGCGAGCAGCC
This sequence comes from Pseudonocardiales bacterium, assembly GCA_032230575.1. Lineage (GTDB taxonomy): Bacteria > Actinomycetota > Actinomycetes > Mycobacteriales > Pseudonocardiaceae > Lentzea. The sequence continues at coordinate 548 of JAVXWK010000727.1, forward strand.
GCAGCTTGCGCGCGATCTCCTCGTCCTGCGTGACAACGGCACCCGCGTCGCCGAACGCGCCCAGGTTCTTGCCTGGGTAGAACGAAGTGGCCGCCGCGACGCCGAAGCCGCCCATGCCGGTGCCGTTCTGGGTGGCGCCCTGGCACTGCGCGGCGTCCTCGATGACCAGGACGTCGTGCTGCTGGGCGACCGCGCGGACGGCGTTCATCGGCGCGAGCTGGCCGAACAGGTGCACGGGCAGCACGGCCCGGCAGCGGGAGGCGACGCGGGCGAACTCGTCGGCGTCCATCAGCAGGTGCGCGGGGTCGACGTCGACCGGCACCGGCACCGCACCCGCGCGGACGGCGGCCTCGGCCGTGGCCACGAAGGTGTTGGCGGGCAACGCGACCTGATCGCCCTCACGGATGCCGGCGGCGCGCAGGGCCAGTTCGATGGCGTCGGTGCCGTTCGCGACGCCGACGCAGTACGCGGTCCCGGTGAACGCGGCGAACTCCTCCTCGAACGCGGTCACGTCCGGGCCGCCGATGAAGGCGGTCTTCGCCAGCACGCGCGCGAAGCCCTCCTCGACCTCGGCGGCGATGCGGTCGCGCTGCAGGCCGAGATCGACCAGCGGGATGTTCACAGGGATTGCCCTCTCGTTCATGACAGCTTCCGCCGGACAGCCCGCAGCCCGTTCTTCACCGGCTCCGGGAGTCCGCGCGCGGCCAGCAGCGCCGCCGTCCGCACACCTTCCTTCACGGACGTCGTTCGGGACGGCGATTCCGCTACGGTCCGCTGGTAGAGACGTTCGAGACCACGTGCCGCCGGGTCGAGCCCGTAGTGCTCCACGACGACCTCGCGACCGAACGCCCCCAGCGACGCGCGCAACGACGCGTCGTCGAGCATCGGCCGGATCTGGTCGGCCAGAAGCGTGACCGGTTCCGTGCCGTCACCGAGGCCGTAGTAGCCGTGCTGGCGGAAGTAGCCGACGGTCTCCGGGGTGAACGGCAGCGAGAAGCCCTTCTCCCCCAGCACCACGATCGGCTTGGCGAACGCGAGAGTCCGCAGCGCCGAGCCGCCCATGCCGAGCATCACGTCCGCCGCCTCGTACGCCGGCCGCGGATCCACCAGCCCGCCGGTCAGCACGATCACGTCGGCGCCGTGCCGGTCGTTCACCTCGCGAGCGCGCTCCGCGACCTTCGCCGCCGCGGTGCCCTCACCCACGATCACCAGCCGGACCGGCCGCTCCTTGGCCAGCAGGTCGACGGCCTCGATGCTGCGCAGCAGGCTCTCGAGCTTCAGCCACTCGGTCAGCCGGGACACGGTGACCAGGTTGACCCGGTCGTCGTTCAGTCCGTACTTCTCCTTGAACGGCAGCGGATCCACCACGCCGGGCGCGTTGAAGTCCACGTCCACGGGCGGTTCCAGCAGGTCCACCGTGCCGGAGCGCATCCGTGCCGCGTCCTCGGCCAGCTGCTTCGTGCCGAACGTCGTGGGCAGGTGCCGCGGCAGGAACCCCGGCACGACCATGCCCATCATCGTGGTGAACAACGGGATGCCGTAGACGAGGTGCTCGACGAAGTACGCGTCGAAGCACTGCGGCCAGTCCCACACGTGGATCAGGTCGGGCCCTTCGGCCTTCACCGCCGCCCGCAACGCCCGCGCCACCTTGAACGACGGATGCCGGGAAGCGTCCGGTGCCTCGATCAGCCGCAGACCGCGTTGCTCGGCCAGGGCGACGGCAGGTCCGGGGGCGGCGAAGAGAACCACCTCGTGGCCGTGGGTGTCACGGATGCGCGCGGCCAGTTCGATGGCGTTGGTCTGCGTACCACCGAGCTCGAGGCGGTGCGCGAACACGAGAACCTTCATGCCGTCACCTTCCACGGCTGCGCGAGGCCGGCGCGGCGGGCGAACCCAGGTCCCCTCACACCGTCACCTCCAACGGTCGCGCGGGCACACCGGCCCAGATCTCTCCCGCCGGAACGTCCTTCAACACCACGGATCCCATGCCCACCAACGCCCCAGCGCCGATCGTCAAGCCCTCACGCACCAGCGCGCCCTGGCCGATATATGCGCTTTCCCCTACGCGCACGGTGCCCGCGAGCGACGCACGGCCGGCCAGCGTCACACCGTCGGCCACGACGTCGTCGTGCGTCAGCAACACGTGCGGCATCGCGACCACGAACCGCCCGACCCGCTGCGGCGCGGTGATCACGGCGCAGGCCAGCAGGATCGTGCCCGCACCGAGCTCCACCCCGGCCGCGACCGAGGCCTGTGGATGCACCAGGGTGGCGTAGCGCGAGTCGTCGAACCCGAGCCGCCGCGAGATCCGCATCCTGCTGTCCTGCCTCGACGAGCTCGCCGTGCAGATCAGCACCTGCGCGTCGGGATGCGAGCGAGCCAGGTCGAGCGGCCCGAGCACCTCGACCCCGTCGACGAGAACACCGTGCTTGTCCGGCGCGTCGTCGAGCAGCCCCAGAACGTCGAACGTGGGCCGCACCGAGTTCACCGCCGCGATCGCCGCCAGGGCCTCACGTGCGAGACCCCCGGCTCCGATCAGCAGCAACGGCGTCATCGCGCATCACACGCGAGCTCCAGCGCGTCGACCACCTGGTCCTGTTCCTCTGCGGTCAGCTCGTGGAACAACGGCAGGATCAGCGTCCGCGAGGTCAGCCTCTCGGTCACCGGCAGCGCCACGTGCGGGTGCCCGGCGTACGCGGGCTCCAGGTGCGACGCCATGATCCCGCGGCGGGCCGAGACCCCCTTGGCCGCCAACCGGTTCAGCACCTCGTTCCGCTCCACCGGGCAGTCCTCGGGCAGCTCGACCCAGAACGACTGGTAGTTCGTGGTGCCGTAAGAGGGATCAGAAACCGCGCGCAGGCCAGGAATCCGCGAATCCAGCAGCGAGTGGTACCGGGCAGCCAGCTCACGACGGCGAGCGATGATCGCGTCCAACCGCCCCAGCTGCACCAGGCCGACAGCGGCCTGGATGTCGGTCATCCGGTAGTTGAACGCCGTCTCGAGGTACTCCTCCAGCACCACGCCACCGCCGGCGTGACGGTCGGCCGCGCTGACGCTCATCCCGTGCTCGCGCAACCGCCGCGCCCGCACCGCCACAGCCTCGTCGTCCACCGTGAGCATGCCGCCCTCACCGGTGGTGAGCAGCTTGCGCGGGTGGAACGACCAAGCGGCAAGCGTTGCACCGAGGCCCACGGGCGAACCGTGATACGTCGACCCCGCGGCACAAGCAGCGTCCTCGACGATCGGCAGCCCGAGCCCCTCGAAGGACTTCACGTCGGCAGGCACACCACCCTGGTGCACCAGCACAACCGCACGAGTCCGGGAGGAGACAACAGCGGAAACCGTCTCGGCAGTCAGGTTCCCGGTCTCAGCGCACACATCCGCGAACACCGGCGTAGCACCGCAGTACCGCACGGCGTTCGCGGTCGCGATGAACGACAACGATGGCACGACGATCTCGTCGCCAGGACCGACGTCCAACAGGTGCAACGCCAGGTGCAACGCCGTCGTGCAGGACGACACCGCGACACCGTGCGCGGCACCGACCCTCGAAGCAAAGGCTTCCTCGAACGCACGGACCCGTGGTCCCTGCGCAACCCACCCGGACCGCACGGCCTCGGCAGCCGCGAGGGCTTCTTCCTCGCCCATCAGCGGTCGCATCACCGGGATCATCGCTCTCCCCCAACAGAGTTCTCGGCGGGCACGGAAGCTCCCCTCTCCACGAGGCCGATGGCCTCCGCGAACGCGTCGCTGCGGCGACGCCAGGAATGTTCGGCAGCGAACTCCTGCCGGGACGCGACAGCCGCAGCAGTGCGTTCGGTACTGGCCGCCTGAGCGACGGCCGCGGCGAACTCCCCCGGAGCCGCGATGGTGACCATGCCGGCAGCCTCGGAAGCGAGCCACCGCGAAGCAGGCAGATCCGTTGACACAACTGGACGTCCGGCAGCCAGGTACTCCAGCGTCTTCAACGGGAACGAGGCCCGGTTGAAGGAGGAGTCCAGATAGGGCGTCAGCCCGACGTCGATCTTCCGGTAGTACCCGGGAAGCTCGGTGAACGGCACCTCGTCCACGTGCACCACACGAGGACGGGCAACCAGCGAGGACCAGCGCTCCGGCTCCCAGGACGGATCACGCGGCCCCACCATCAACAACGACATCCCGGTGTCGGCGACTGCCTCCAACAGGGAGATGTCGATCCGAGCGGTGATCCTGCCGACCAGTCCCGCGACCGGACCCTCCAAAGAGGCCACCGCAGAAGGAACTTCAGCACTGTCCACAGTGGAGTAAGCGTCCACGTGCACTCCGTTGGGCAGGAACTGGGCCGGTGCGCCGAGGCCGGTCCACCTGCGGACCAGCTCCGGCGTCACCGCGAACACGTGCTGCGCCTGGCGAAGAGCCCTGCTCTCCTCGCCGAGCAACCAGCCCGGGTCCAGTCCCATCAGCTCACCGCCGGCGACCCAGTCGTCCGTGCCGTAAAGAACAGTCCGGACCGACGAGTCCCACATCCCGAGCACGTCGTCAAAAGAAAACGACACGACCGCGTGCGGTGAACGCTTCAGCCGGCGCAGAGCCCAGCGGATCTGGGCTCGCACCAACGGCCACGTCGTGGCGCGGATACCGGGGCGGGACAGCCCCGGCAACGCGACCGGCGTCAGCCTCGAAATTCCTTCGGGTGTGACAGTGAGGCGAGGCCGGACTCCTCTGCCGACACCTGGCCGGTACCGGGCGGGTGTCACAGGCGAGATCGGCGGATCCACCCACAGCACATCGGCGTACCTGGTCAGTTGTTCGGCCTGCTGCCGGTCAGCGCCACGGACTCCGTCCCACGGCTTTCCCGACATCATGACCAGCAAAGGAGTCACGACCTACCCATCCTCCGTTTCGCTTACCAGACGGCGAGCATCCGGCCGCCCGCCTCCCGGACCGCCTGCGCGGCGGCCCTCGTGAACGACACCGGCCTGGACGCGGCACCCGAGGGCGACCCGCTCGAAGGCGAGTACACCGCGTCGACCCAGTAGTTCGCGTCGTTGCCGTTGACCGGGAAGCCGCCACCGTTGCCGTAGACGTACACGCCGTTCGGAGCACCCGAGAGGGTCTTCGGCGCGTGCATCGGGCCGCGGTCCACACCGTTGAACTCGAACTGGCCGCGCGTCACGGAGTAGTGCCCGTTCGGTGCGTAGTACGAGACGATGTACTGGGTGTTGGCGGCGACCGTGATCGGCGAGGCGAAGTTCGCCTGCTGCCAGCCTCCGACGCTCTCGTTGGAGAACGTCACCGTGCCGAGCAGCGTGCCGGTCGCGGTCCACACGTGACCGACGTGCGTGCCGGAGTTGCCGGTGCCCTTGTAGAAGCGGACACCCGTGACCACGCCGGGCTGGTCGACGTTGAACCGCACGCCGAGCTCGACCTGGCCGTTGTCGTTGGCGTTGTTGATGACCGGCGTCGCCGAGTCGGCGAACAGCGTGCACGGGCAGCCGCTGGAGTCCGGCAGTGCCGTGGTGAACGTCCAGCTGACCGAGCCGGTCATCTGGTTGCCCGCCACGTCCTTCGCACCCGAGACGGTCGCCTGGTACGTCGTGGCGTTGGCCAGCGGCGAAGCAGGGGTGTACGTCCAGGTCCGGGTTGCCGGGTCGTAGCTGCTGCTGCCCGCGACCGAAGCGCCCGCTCCACCGGTCGGCACCAGGTTCACCGACGGTGTCGCCGGGTCGATCGACTCGTCGAACGTCACCGACACCGAGGTGGTGGTCGGAACGCTCGTCACGCCGTTGGCGGGCGCGGTCGAGACGACGGTCGGCGCGGTGACGTCCGGAGGCGCCACGTTGGTGAAGACGGCATCCACGTAGTAGTTGCCCGCCTGGTACGAGTCGACCGGGAAGCCACCGCCGGCGCCGTACTTGAACAGACCGTTCTTCAGCGATCCGTTCGCCGGGGAGTGCAGCGGCGCGTTGTCGACGTCGGCACCGAAGTAGTTGACGTCACCCGCGTACCGCCCGTTCGGCGCGTAGTACGACACGATGTAGGTGGTGTTCGCGGAGACCTGCACCGGGTTGGCGAAGGTCAGCTTCTGCCAGCCGGTCGCCGTCTCACCGCTGAACGTGCCGGTGGCGAGACGCGTGCCGGTGGTCGACCACAGGCTGCCGGTGTGCGTGCCGGTGTTGCCGGTGCCCTTGTAGAAGCGGACGCCGGTGATCCAGCCGTTGGTGTCCGGCGTGATCCGCATGCCCAGCTCGACCGCGTTGGTGTCGTTCACCGACGGGCTGGCCGGGGTGACGCTGTCGTTGAACAGCGTGCACGGGCAGGCGCCGACACCGGACGTGGTGAAGAACCAGCTGTGCGTCTGCGGCATCGCGTTGCCCGCGGTGTCGGACGCCTTCACGGTGACCGTGTAGGTGGTCGCCGCGTTCAACTGGCTCGCCGGCTGGAACTTCGCCGTGCGGGTAGTCGCGTCGTAGGTGGTGGTTCCTGTGACGGCCGGGCCGCCGGAGAAGGTCCACTGCACGGTCGCGGGGTTGATCGCCTCGCTGAACGTCGCCGAGATCTGGGTCGTCCTCGGGACGCTGCGCGAGTCGTTGCCGGGGTACGTGGCGGACACGGTCGGCGGGGTCAGGTCGGGATCCGGCTGGAACACCGCGTCGACCCAGTAGTTGCCGCCACCGCCGTTGGTCGGGAAGACACCGCCCGAGCCGTAGCGGTACACGCCGGACGGTCCGTCGGTGCCGTTGGCCAGAGCGCGCATCGGGGCGTTCGCCACCTGTGCGTTCAGGCCGCCGGACGTGGCGGAGTAGAAGCCCGTCGTGTGGTAGGTGACCACGTACGTCGTGTTGGCGTTGATGTGCACCGGGGTGCTGAACAGCGCCTGCTGCCAGCCCGCGGTGGTCTCGCTGCCGAACGTGACGGTCGCGAGCACCGTGCCGGCGTTCGAGTAGAGACGGCCGGTGTGCGCGCCGACGTTCTGCGGTCCCTTGTAGAACCGGACGCCGGTGACGTTGCCGCTCACGTCGGAGCGGAACCTCATGCCGAGCTCGACGTCCCCGTCGTCGTTGACCGTGACGGTCTGCGGCGTCGCGCTCTCGTCCCACACGCTGCACGGGCAGACACCGGGGTTGGCCGGTTTCTGCGTGGTGAAGCTCCAGGACGTGGTGCCCGCCATGGTGTTGCCGGCGGTGTCCTTGGCGCCCGTCACCGACGCGGTGTAGGTGGTGTTGCCGGCCAGTGCGGCGGTCGGCGTGAACGTCGCGATCTTGTTCGCGGCGTCGTAGGCCACGCTGCCGGTCACCGTCTGGTTCGCGGCGTTCTTCATGGTCATGTTGACCGTCGCGGCCTGCACGGCCTCGTTGAACTGCACGCTGGCGGTCGCCGAGGGCGAGACGCTCGAGCTGCCGTTCAGCGGCGACACCGGCGTCGCGGTGGGCGCGATGGTGTCCGGCGGGGCGACGGTGTCGAAGACGGCGTCGACCCAGTAGTGCCCGCCCTGGTAGGTGTTCGTCGGGAACCCGAAGGAACCGTAGGCGAACATGCCGTTCGGTGCGGCCTCCGTCGTCGCGGGGGCGTGCAGCGGCGAGGCGTCGAAGGACTTGTTGCGGAAGAAGTCCGAATCGGACGAGTACCTGCCGACGGGTGCGTTGTACGACACCACGTACTGGGTGTTCGCCTGCACCTCGACCGCGGGGTTGAGCGACGCCATCTGCCAGCCGCCCGCGGTCTCGTTCAGGAACGTGGCCTGGGCCAGCAGCTGGCCGTTCGCCGACCAGAGACCACCGGTGTGCGTGCCGGTGTTGCCGGTGCCCTTCCAGAAGCGGACCGCGGTGACCCAGCCGTGCGTGTCGGTCGTGAAGCGGGTGCCGACGTTGATGGCGTTGGCGTCGTTGTTCGCCTGCGTCTTCGGGGTCGACAGGTCCGGGAAGATCGTGCACGGGCAGGTGCTGTTGACACCCACCGACGCGGGGCTCGCGTCGGTGTTGAGGCTGTCGTCGGTCGCCCGCGCCTGGATCGTCAGCGCGCCGGTGCGCGGGACGGAACCGGTGTAGGACCAGCTCTCCCTGCCGTCCGCGACGTGCCACGTCGTGCCGCCGTCGAGCGAGACCTCGACGCCACCGACGCGACCGCCGGTGTCGGACGCCGTACCGGTGACGGTGATCGTGTCTCCGCTGTGGACGGTGCCGCCCGCGGCAGGCGAGGTGATGACGGTGTTGGGCGCGGTGCCGTCCGTGGAGAGGCCACCGGCGACGAGCCCGGCCTGCAGGCTGCCCGGCTGGACTCCCATGTCCCCGAACAGGTTCACGGTCGCCTGCTGGATGCGCTGGTCGACGTCGACCTCCGCGCCGTCGTGCTGGCTGTCGAGACCCCACGACCACTGCACAGTGCCGGCGCCGAACACGAGCGCGCCGCTGGCCGCCTTGTACAGCGTCATGCGGTGCGTCGCCTCGCCCTGCGCCACGTTCGTGCCGTAGTCCTGGATCTTCGCGTCGACCGTCTGGGTGGTCTTGGACAGCCGGATCATGTTCTTCGGCCGGAAGCCGTTGTCGACGTCCTCGTCCCACTCGTAGCCCAGCGTGTTGGGCGCGAGCGTCGCGACCTGACCGGCGGTCTGGTTCGCCACGGACGTGTTGCGCCAGAAGCGCATCTTGCCGTCCTCGGCGGGAACCTGGATCGCGTAGCTGCAGCAGTTGACCGTCCACAGCTGACCGGTCAGCGAGTTCTCCGGCCGGCCGCCGTCGGCGGGCGGGCTGAAGCGCGGGTCGCGCCACGTGCCGGTCCACTGAGCGTTCGGGTCGCTCTTCGCGTTGTCGTGGGTTTCCTTGTACGTCACCAACGTCCGGTACGGGGTGTTGGTGCCGTCGATGCTGTTCTCCCAGCGGGTCTTCCAGAAGACCTCGTTGCCGGAGAAGAACGCCAGGTTCACCCCGGCGTCGCGAGCGGCCTCGACGTTGGCGCGCTGCTGCGACGACCAGTACTCGTCGTGCCCGACCGAGAGGAAGACCTTGTGGTTGAGCAGCAACGAAGCCGAGCGGTCCGAGTCGATGCCGGAGATGTAGCTGACGTCGTACCCGTTGCGCTCCATGAAGCGGATCATCGGGTACTCGGAACCGAAGATGAAGTCGCGGCCGTCCGGCACGTCGGTGCGCGTCGAGAACGGCCGGTTGTAGCTCAGCCTCTGGGCGCGGCTGCCGTAGAAGCTCTTGCCACCCCACGTGTTGTAGGCCTGCCACGTGGTGTCGGACGTCTGGAACACCATCTTCGAGCTGCGGGCGTCGTCACGCACCACGAAGACGATGTGGTTGTTGATGTCCTGGTCGAGCCGCTGCAGGTTCGCGACGTACACACCGGACACCAGGTTCGACGGCACCGTCCAGGACGCCGACTCGAGCCAGTTGCCGCAGTCGACCAGACCGGTGTTGACGTCGGAGTTGCAGTTCACCGGCTGGTTGCGCGGCGTCGGCGTGATCGAGTCGACCTTCCTCGCGCCGGCACCGTTGTAGTAGCCCAGGCGCAGCAGGTCGATGCGGTACGGGGCCGAGGTCTTGACCTTGAACTTGATGGTCTGACCGAGGTTCACCGACATCTGGGTGGCGAAGCCCTCGATGCTCGGGTCGCCACCGCCGGTGGCGTCCCAGTTGCTGTCGCCGGGTTTGGAGTTCTCGCACAGCACCGGGTTGGTGACCGGTGCGTCACACGGTGCCGCTGACGCGACGGGTCCGAAAACGGCGGCCGGGACCAGTGCCGCGGCCATGAAAACAATCAGCGCCAGTGCACGAGCCAGAATCGGGTGGGACCCGGCTCTCGAACCCCTTGGGGTCATGTGTCGTCTTCTTCCTCTCGCGCCGCTCCTGCGACCCCAGCCATGTGGTCGTCGTCCGAGCGACGCGCGCTGCATCTCCCCAGAGGCGGGGCGCGCCGACGACATTCCACATGGGACGTCGAGGCGGGACCACTCCTCGTTACAGTTCTGGGGTATCGATTAGGCCAAAAGTTCAACGGGGCCAACGGTTTTCTGTGCTATGTCACAGTCCGTCAGCCCCGTACAACCGGGTGAGACAGCCCGATTCCGGAGAGTCAGGCCGTCTTCTCGGAGCGCCACCACTTGACGAGGTCGCGCAGTCCGCCGTCCATCTCGATCTCGGGCTTCCAGCCGAGGTCCGTCGCCGCGGCGCTGATGTCGGCCAGGCGGCGCGTGACGCCGTTGACCTTGCGCTCGGGGCCGTGTTCCAGCGGCAGGCCGGAGTCCATGGCGGCAAGCAACGCGAGGGCGAGCTGCTTGAGCGAGGTCTCCTGGGAGGACGCGATGTTGTACACCGTGTCCGTGACGGGTGCCTTGGCGGCGAGGATGTTCGCGCGGGCGATGTCGTGCACGTGCACGAAGTCCATCGTCTGCGCGCCGTCGCCGAAGATGAGCGGCGACTTGCCGTCGGCGATGCGTTCCATCCAACGGATCAGCACCTCGGTGTACAGACCGTGGACGTCCATCCGCGGGCCGTACACGTTGAAGTACCGCAGTGCCACGTAGTCCAGGCCGTGCATGGCCTTGAAGCTGCGCAGCATGCCTTCGTTGAACGCCTTCGCGGCGCCGTAGAAGGTGTCGTTGTTGTACGGGTGGTGCCGTTCGTTGGTGGGGAACTGTTCCGCGAGGCCGTACACCGAAGCGGACGACGACGCGATGACCTTCTTCACGCCGGCGGCCGCGGCGGCCTCGATGACCGTGAACGTGCCGTCGACCAGGCACTCCAGCGCGAGCCGCGGTTCCTCGGCGCACTGGGTGATGCGGATGGCGGCGAGGTGGAAGACGAGGTCCTGGCCCTCGGTCAGCTCGCGGACGAGCGCCTTGTCGTTGATGTCGCCGTCGACGATCTTGACGACACCGGAGGACAGCGCGCCCTTCAGGTTCTCCCTGCGGCCGCGCACGAAGTTGTCCAGCACGACGATCTCGGAGGCACCGGCCTCGACGAGCTGGTCCACCACCGACGACCCGATTGTGCCCGCGCCGCCCGTGACGAGCGCGCGCTGGCCACTGATCGGTTGTGCCGTCATTTACGAAACCCTGCCTTCGACTTGGTGAACGGGAACGAAAACTCCGCCGGAGCGCAAGGACTCCGACGCGGCCTCCAGCACGGCCAGCACGCGCAGCCCCGCGCGGCCGTCCGTGAGCGGCGGGCGCTTCTCCGTGATGGACGCCGCGAACTCGGCCATCATCGTGCGCAGCGCCTCGCGTTCCACCAGCGCCGGCGCGACCATGTCACCGGTGCGGTAGGAGATCTTCTGCTGTTCTTCGGAACGGTCGACGCCGCGGTCGTAAATGGACAGTCGCTGCGCCGGATTGTTGTCGTCCCACACCACCGTGCGCTGCGAACCGCCGATGACCATCGTGCGAATCTTCGTCGGCGACAACCAGTTCACGTGGACGTGCGTGATCGCGCCGTTCGAGAGCCGGACCGTGAGGTGGCCGACGCACGCGACTCCGGCGCCGATCGGGTCCGCGCCGTGTGCCGCGACCTCCACCGGCCGCACGTCGTCGGGCAGGATCGCCTCGAAGATCGACAGGTCGTGCGGGGCGAGGTCCCACAGCACGTCCACGTCCGGCTGCACCAGACCGAGGTTGATGCGCACCGAGTCGATGTACTGGATCTCGCCGAGCTCGCCGCCGCGGATCATCCCGCGCAGGTGCTGCACGGCCGGGGTGTAGGCGAAGGTGTGGTCGAGCATCAGCGTGAGACCGCGGGACTCCGCGGCCTCGACGAGCTTGAGGCCGTCCTCCAGGTTCGCGGCGAGCGGCTTCTCGACCAGGACGTGCTTGCCGGCCTCCAGCGCCGCCAGTGCGACGGGCAGGTGGGTCGCCGCGGGTGTCGCGATGGCTACCGCGTGCACCTCGGGATCGGCGAGAACTTCGTCCAGCGACGCCGTGGCGCGCACTGTCGAGTACTCGCCGAGCACGCGGCGGGCCTTCTCGACGTCGAGGTCGCACAGGTAGCGCAGCTTCAGCGAGGGCGTGGCCTGGGCGTTGCGGACCAGGTTCGGTCCCCAGTACCCGGC
>JAVXWK010000733.1:0-2798 GCA_032230575.1 Pseudonocardiales bacterium
GCGCCGGTCGGCTGGCTCACCACGAAGGTGAAGAACCTCGATCCGCAGGACCAGACCGACTACAACGTGATCACCAACTCGCTGTACCGGATCGGCGTGGACTCCAAGTACACCGAGAAGGGCACGAACCTGTACAACCTGCGCACCGCCTGGACCATCGCGACGAAGCCCGCCCGTGACGCGGGCTGGAGCACCGCGACCTCCGGGGTCGACACCCGGACCTCCGCCGACTTCGCGGGTGACCTGGCCCGCAAGCTCGCCCGCGGCCCGGTGCAGATGGTGTACGGGCGTTACTCGGACGGCCCGGCGGACAGCCTGCAGCGCGGTGGCGGCCACATCGTGACCGTGGTGTCCGTCGACGGTTCCTTCGACGGCACCACGGTGCAGGTCCGCTACATGGACCCCGGCCGTGCCTCCGACCACGGCGTCGGCGACTACCTCGACACCCAGTCCGACTACGCGACGATCAACGCCACGTTGACGAAGAAGACCGTGGTCGAGTGGATCCCGACGAAGAACAACCCGGAGAACGACCTCGGTGACATCGCCATCCCGGGCACCTTCCGCACGGTGACGCGCTGGCAGCTCACCACGCCCGGCTCGACCGCGACCACCACGCAGCTGGTCGAGGGCTTCAACTGGTTCGACATGGCAGCGCCCGTCGGCTGATCACTCACGCGTCCCGATCGCGTCGATCGGCCTGGCGCGCAACGACAACCTCGTGGCCACGCTGATCGACACGATTCCGAGCAGAGCCGCTCCCGCCAGCACCGCCCCGTAGACCCAGGGCGGTCCGGCGGGTAGCGGCGTTCCGGTGGCACCGATGGCGAGCAGGGTCAGGGGCAGCGCGGCGACCAGCGAGCCGAAGACCGCGGCGAGACCGACGGTCAGCAGTGCTTCCGTTCGCATCATCTGCCTGACCTGGCGACTCTTGGTGCCGACGAGGCGCAGCAGGGCGAACTCCCGACGCCTCGCCGCCGTGGACATGACAAGCGTGTTGGACACCGAGATCGCCACATAGCCGAGGATCACGCCCACTGCCACCAGGTTGAGCAGGAACTGGGTCCGCTCGTCGCCCCGGTCCTGCGCTGCCACGTTCTTCCTGATCGTCAGGCCTGGATAGCGGCTGACCAGTTCGCCGGGTGCGATTCCGTTGATCAGAACCGCGCTGTCCATTCGTGCACTGGTGTGGGCGCGGGCGTCCTCGGCGTTCAGGACGTGGTCGCCGAACGCCAGCTCGTGCTCGTAGATCGCGACGACCTTGAGCCTGGCCGGTTGACCGTCCGCGAACCAGAACTCGGCGGTGTCGCCGACCTTCTTGCCCGACCAGAAGGCGTGCGTGCCGCCCAACGCCACCGTGCCTGGTGCGAGGTCTTCCAAACTGCCCGCGGTGATCTTGAGGTCGACGGTTCCGGCTGCTCGCGGGTCGAGGCCGTTGGCAGGGCCGCTGTTCACCTCGACGCTGTCGCCGGACTTGCGGGCGGTGGTGACCTGTGTGCGGACCAGCGAGGTCGCCGCGGTGACTCCAGGGGTCCTCCGGGCGGTTTCGGCCAGTTCGGCAGGTACGCCCGTCACGCCGCTGATCACATGATCGGCGGTGATCGACTTCGTCGTCTCCTGCCGCACAGCGGCGCTGAACGTCGTCTGGCTGTAGAAGTTCACGACGGCGAACCCGATGGCGAGCATCAGCGGGGTGACCGCCGCGGCGAGCCTGCGCGAGTTCTTGGTGACGTTCGCAGCCGCGAGATACCCACTCGTTCCAGGGAGTTTCGGCGCGATCATCCGGACCGCCTTGCCGATGACGCGCGGGCCGGTCAGGGTCAGGCCGATGATCAGCACGAGCGCGGCCATGACCGACATCGCCGCGCCGATCTGACCGGGGATGAACAACGGGAGCGCGGTCGCCGCCGTGCCGATCGCCATCAGGACATAGCCGATGGTCAGGCGGACGCGGCCGACGTCCTTGCGCTGCACCGCGGCCTCCCCCAGCGCCTCGACCGGATTGATCGAGGACGGCCTGCGTGCCGCGCTCCAGGCCGCCAGCCGTGCCGCGCCGAGGCCGATCAGCAGGGCGGCCACGAGCGGGATCGGGCTGACCGAGAGCTCGAAGTCCGCGGGGACCACGCCGATGTTCGCGAAGGCGTTGCGCAGGCCGTGGCTGACCGCGATGCCGCCGAGGCTGCCCGCCACACCCGCCACCAACGAGACGACGAGCGTTTCGAGGCCGATCATCTTGCGGATCTGGCGCGGGGTGGCGCCGACGGCTCGCAGCAGGGCGAACTCGCGGCGGCGTTGCTCGACGGTCAGGGCCAGGGTGCTGGCCACGACGAAGATCGCGACCAGGACCGCGTAGCCGCCGAACGAGCCCGCAATGAGCGCGAGGATCGCCTTGGTCTGGCTGACGTCGTCGAACTCGGCGGCGCTGCGGTCAGCACCGGTCGAGACCGTGACGTGGTCGTTCGCGAGCACGTCCTCCAGGCGGTCGGCGGCATTGCCGATGACCCCGATCGCACTGACCTGGTCCGGCCGCCCGGCGAGTTCGGCCGCCTTGGCCGCGTTGAAGAACAGGGCGGCCTGACGGTCTCCTCGTCCTTCGGCGACGCCGCTGACGCGGTACGACACCGGAGCGGACCGGGTCATGATCCGGACCTCCCCGCCGGGTGCCACGCCTGCCTGCGCCGCCAGCCCCGAGTCCAGCACCACCTCGTTGTCCGCCGGCGCCTTCCCCTCCTTCAGCGTGAACGGCGCCAGCACCGCCGACTCCCAGTTGTGGCCGAACGACGGCTTGTCCGCCAACG
>JAVXWK010000790.1:0-2579 GCA_032230575.1 Pseudonocardiales bacterium
AGCAACGTGCTGTTCGGCGTGCTCACCGCCGGTGTCGTGTTCTTCATCGTCGGTGCCCTCGTGAACCTGGGCGGCGCGCACATCATCGGTGCGATCCTGCCGCCGGTGCTCACTGGCACTGTGGTCATGCTGATCGGCCTCAACCTGGCCGGCCCGGTGGCCTACAACGCCTACTGGAAGCACGACCAGTGGCTCTCGCTGGTGACGCTGACCATCACGATCCTGCTGCTGGTCTTCCTGCGCGGCTTCCTGCGCCGCATCGCGATCCTGCTCGCCGTGGTCGCGGGATGGGTGATGGCCGGCGTGATGGACGCCCTGAACATCAGCAACGCGGTCGGGGGCGACCTCAAGACGCCTGTCGACCGCATCTCCTGGCAGACGTTCCCGCCCGGATCGAAGACGCCGTTGACCCTCGGCGATGCGAACTGGATCGGGCTGCCCGACTTCACCGCACCGAGCTTCTCGCTCACCGCGATGCTGGTGTTCCTGCCGGTCGTGATCGTGCTCATCGCCGAGAACGCGGGGCACGTCAAGGCGGTCGCCGAGATGACCGGTGCCGACCTCGACAAGGACCTCGGCCGGGCCTTCATGGGCGACGGAGCGGCGACCACGCTGGCCGGTGCGTTCGGCGGCGCGGGCACCACGACGTACGCCGAGAACATCGGTGTCATGGCGGCGACGCGCATCTACTCGACGGCCGCCTACATGATCGCGGCGGCCGCGGCCATCCTGTTCGGTCTCTGTCCGAAGTTCGGTGTGCTCGTCGGGTCGATCCCGGCCGGCGTCCTCGGCGGCGTGACGATCGTGCTCTACGGCATGATCGCCATCCTCGGCGCGAAGATCTGGGTCAGCAACCGGGTCGACTTCGGCCAGACTCGCAACCTGGTCCCGGCTGCCGCTGGCGTCATCCTCGGTGCCGGCGACGTCACGCTCGTGGTCAGCGACAAGGTGAGCTTCGGCGGCATTGCGCTGGGCACCGTCGTCGCGCTGGTCGCCTACCACCTGTTCCGGGTGGTCGCCAACCCGGAGGACGCCGAGGTCGACGTCGTGTCCCCGAGCGGGGCACATCGTTCCACGGAGGCAACCTTCGGTGAGGTCGGTTACGAGCACCAGGAGACGCCGATGAGCCCGCGGTACGGCCAGGACACTCCGGAGCCGCGCCAGTAGATGAGCAGGGGCAGGGCCGCGCGGCGCTAACCGGCCGCGCGGCCCTTCCCTTTCCCCCGCCGCCTGAGAGGATCCCCGGGTGAAGCCGTCCCCGTTCGCCTACTCGGCGCCAGCGTCACTGGCCGAGGCGCTGTCGGTGCTGGCCGCGGCAGGGGGCGACGGCAAGGTGCTGGCGGGCGGGCAGAGCCTGGTGCCCATCCTCAACATGCGGTTGGCGGCGCCCGCGCACATCATCGACATCAACCGCATCCCCGACCTGGCGTTCGTGCGCGTCGAGGACGGCGGGGTGCGCATCGGCGCGCTGGCCCGCCATGCCGACGTGGAGCGGGACGACCCGGCCTTCGACGCACTGCCCCTGCTCCGGCAGGCGCTGCAGCTCGTCGCGCACCCGGTGATCCGCAACCGCGGCACCACGGTCGGCAGCCTTGCCCACGCGGACCCGAGCGGGGAGATGACGGCGGTCCTCGCCCTCACCGGCGGCACCGTCGAGGTGGCCCGGCAGGGCTCGACGCGCACCGTCGGTGCCGATGAGTTCTTCGTCGCGCCGCTCGAGTCGGCGGTCGAGCCGGGGGAGCTGGCCGTGTCGGCGTACTTCCCGGCACCGCCGCCGAACACGGGCACGGCATTCGTGGAGGTGGCCCGTCGGCACGGCGACTACGCCGTGTGCGGGCTCGCCGCGATGGTGACCTTGCAGCAGGACGGCACGATCGGGGCGGCGCGCGCGGCGTACATCTCGGTCGGTCCGACACCCGTCGTGCTGGATCTCACCGAGGCACTGCACGGCCAGGGGGTGGCGGAGGCCGACTGGGCCGCCGCCGGACGGCTGGCCCAGGGCCAGGTAGACCCCGAGCCGGACATCCACGCGACCGCCGACTACCGGCGCCACCTGGTCGGGGTGCTCACCGGGCGGGCGCTGCGCGAGGCGGCGGGGAGGGCGGCATGAGCGAGGCGGACACGGAGCTGCTGTACGACGTGGCGCTGCACGTCAACGGGGTGCTGCGACCGGTGTCGGTGCCGGCCCGGCGGCTGCTCTCGGACTGCCTCCGTCACGACCTGCGGCTGACCGGGACCCACGTCGGGTGCGAGCACGGTGTGTGCGGCGCCTGCACCGTGCTCGTCGACGGGCGACCGATGCGGTCCTGCCTGATGCTCGCCGTGAGCGCCGAGGGTCACGAGATCACCACCGTCGAGGGACTCGGCACGCCGGCGGACATGCATCCGGTGCAGCAGGCGTTCCGCGAGTGCCACGGCCTGCAGTGCGGCTTCTGCACACCCGGGTTCCTCACGACGATCGCCGCGTTCATCGAGGAGAACCCGCAGCCGTCGGAGGAGGAAGCCCGCGAGGCCATCTCGGGCAACCTGTGCCGGTGCACGGGCTACCAGAACATCGTGAAGTCGGTCCTGCGGGCCGC
>JAVXWK010000804.1:0-3157 GCA_032230575.1 Pseudonocardiales bacterium
TCAGGTCGTTCGAAGCGGGTGGGTTCGTGGCCGCCGACGAGGTCGTGCTGCCCGGCAAGCTCGCGCTGCTGATGATCTGCAAACGCTAGAAAGCGGTGATGTCCTGCGGTGCGCGTTCTTTGCGGGAGAACGCACGCACGATGTCCACGGCCTTGTGGCGGTTGAGCGCCATGCGGGTCAGCAGGTCGATGACGGTCTCGTTGACATGGCGTGGGAACTCCGGGGTGTCGAGGCCGACGCTCACCGCGAGGTCGTCGGAGTGCACCACGAACTCCATCAGGCGGCTGATCAGGTACTCGTCGAGCGGCACGGCCCACGGACCCCAGTGCGGCATCCGGACCGGCCGGTTCTCCTGGCCCGGCAAGGTCTTCTCGAGCTCTGCGAGCGTCTGCTCGACCTGGTCGCACAGAGCTTTCTGCCCTTCCGCGGCGAGCTTCTCGCCGCCCGCGCGGATGCGGGTGTGGAACTCCGAGTCGACCCCCAGCTCGGTCCAGTTCGCGCGCGCGTAGTGCTCCATCAGGCCGACGACCGGCTCGTCGCCCACTGGCCCGGCGATCATCGTGGGGATCGGCAGCGCCTGGTAGCCGATGTGGCCGACGAGGCCGCGGACGCCGAACTCGGGCAACGCGCTGGGTTCGTCCCAGCTCTCGGTGACCCGCGGGTGGCGCATGAGGTCCAGCGCGATGCGGGCGGTGGCGAGGAAGTCGTCTCTGATCGTCACTTCGCCGAACTTACCGCCGCTTCTCTCCTGTACGCCGACGTTTTGCAGTACTTCCCGCATCGCCCGATGGATCTCGTCTGCCGGGTGAGGAGGAGGGCCTAGGCATGAACTCGCGGCTCGACACCCACAGCATCGCCACCATCAGCAGCACCCAGCCGATCACGGTTGCGGCGAGGGCCAGTGGTGCCGCGGTGGGGTAGCGCGGGTGCTCGGCGACCAGCCGGGTGCCGGACCTGTTCGTCGTGCCGATCGCCACTGGCACGCCGATGAGGTCCGGGGTCAGAAACCCCCGCGACTTCTCCTCGCGGGACGGTCCGCCGTTCGCGGACACGTCGACTTCGCAGATGTACCAGGTCTTGAAGCCCCCGGTCAGCGTGATCGGGTCCTGTCGCTCACACGATCTCGCGACGGCGAGCAGGTGTTCGCCGCGGGTGTCGCGGACCTCGATCTGGTCGCCGAGGTGGGTCCAGACGGTGGCGGCGGTCAGATAGCCGAGCGGAGGCATGACGAAGAAGACGAAGAGCAGGCCAGCAACCGGAACAGCTTCATCTCCCCTTCGCTGCTGGCGTGCGTCATCGCAGGTACCCGCCGTCGCCGAAGTCCTCGTCCTCGTCGTCGGGACGCCGCGGCGGCTGCGGCGGGCGGGAGGCGCGTGGCTGGTCGTCCTCGATGCGGCCGAGCCCGGACTCCCGCGGTCCCCACGACGGGCTCTGCGGCTCGGCGGGCGGCTGGGCGCTGCGGAGCTTGTCCATCATCATGTGCATGGCCTCGGAGTCCGCGCCCATCAACGGCGTCATGGCCTCCTGAACGGTCTCAGCCACCCTGCCCTGCGCCGCCCGCACCACGCGCAGCACCTCGCGGCCGACCGTGTCGCCGTCCTTGCGCTGCAGGGCGTTGCCGAGCCTCAGGTCCACTAGGTTGCCGGCGTCGTTGACGGTGACCGAGATCTGCCCGTCCGCACTTCGCTCGGTGACCTGCAACGTCGCCAGCGTCTCGCGGATGGCGTCACCGCGGCGTCGTGCCTCGGCGAGGGTGCCCTCGTAGTTCGCGAGGATCTGGCCGGGATCGGTCATGGTAGCCCCAGGTGTACGCGTCGTCACTCAACGCAACCGGAGCCTACTCCGCCCAGCCCAACGCCACTGACTCGACCAGGCACGACCACCTCGATGTGCCGATCATGAGACATGACCTCGACCGGAATACGGGCCGCGACGGCCGGTGACATCGCCGAGATCCGCCGGTTCGGCGAGGAGCACGTCCCGCCCCTCTACACGCCTCTGATCGGCGCCGAGGCAGCGCACGAGCAGCTCAGGTTCTGGACCGAAACGCAGATCACCAGGGCTGTCACCAGGAACCTGATGGTCGTGGCGACCCAGGAGGGCAGGATCGTCGGCGTCGGGCAACGCGGACGGCGCGACCCCGCCGCGGACTCCGACCACGTGATCTACAAGCTCTACCTCCACCCCGGCGTGCGCGGCCAGGGCATCGGCCCGCGCCTCGTCGAAGCGCTCGAACAACAGATCGACGCGGACAAGATCTACGTCGAGCACTTCCGGGAGAACGAGCGAGCGGCGCGGTTCTACGAGCGCGAAGGCTTCAGGACCGAACGCGAGGAGAACGGCATCGTGTGGCGGAGCAGGCCCATCACTCGCCCCTGATGACCCGGCGCAACCGGGGCAGGCGCTCGGCCACCGCGCGTTCGGCACCTCGGCCCGTCGGCTCGTAGTAGTCGCGGCCCACGAGGTCGTCCGGCGCGTACTGCTGTGTCAGCACGCCTTCCGGCACGTCGTGCGGATACTTGTAGCCCTGCGCGTTGCCGAGCTTCGCCGCGCCCGCGTAGTGGCCATCGCGCAGATGTGGTGGCACGGCACCGATAGCGCCCTTCTGCACGTCCGCGATCGCCGCACCGATGGCGGTCGTCACGGCGTTGGACTTCGGCGCGGTGGCCAGGTGGATCGTGGCCTGCGCCAGGTTCAAGGCGCACTCGGGCAACCCGATGAGCTGCACGGCCTGCGCCGCGGCCACACAGGTCTGCAGCGCCGTGGGATCCGCCATGCCGACGTCCTCGCTGGCGTGGATCATCAGCCGCCGCGCGATGAACCGCGGGTCCTCCCCCGCCTCGATCATCCTGGCCAGGTAGTGCAGGGCGGCGTCGACGTCGGAGCCTCGGATCGACTTGATGAACGCCGAGGTCACGTCGTAGTGCTGGTCGCCGTCGCGGTCGTACCGCACGGCCGCCTTGTCCACAGTGGACTCCAGCAGCGCCAGCGTCACCACGCCGTCGTTCGACGCCAGAGCCGAGTCCGCCGCGGCCTCCAGAGCGGTCAGCGAACGCCGGGCGTCCCCGCCCGCCAGCCGCACGAGGTGGTCCTCGGCGTCCGGCTCCACCACGACCGAGCCGTCGAGACCACGAGAGTCCGACACCGCCCGCCCGAT
>JAVXWK010000835.1:0-6930 GCA_032230575.1 Pseudonocardiales bacterium
ACGGACAACGTGCACCCCAACGACCAGGGCCACCGCAAGATCGCCGACCGCCTCGCCCCGATCGTCGGCGCCAGGATCTAGCCGGGCTGCCGGAACCCGCTCGGGTCTGGATTCCGCGCGAAATGCACGTCCGGGTAGCTGAATAGCCCGGACGTGCCTTTCGCGCACTAACCGGGCATCACGCAGGAGCCAGGTCGGGTGCCGCCGTCCAACCGAACGACGCTGTCATCGTGGCGGCTGCAGCACGCTGCCGGCGGCGGACTTCGCTTTCCTGAACAGGGTTTCCACGAGGCGCGAAGAGTTGGATTTTCCTGGCACACCGGACGATCAAGGTGAGGCGAAGCTCGGGTGCGGTGGCTGGTCGTAGCCGGTGTACTGCCACGCCAACGGCCACCCGGTACTGCCGGTCCTGCATCAGCGAAGCGCGCCGGATGTTCGTGGCTCGGTGGTCGAGTAGATCCACAGCGCCCGGCTGTCCGACGTGTGCCAGATGACCTCCTCACGCCAGTCGCCGAGGATGGCAGCGGACAGCCTGCCGGCGAGCCATTGCGACGGTCTCGTGGTGATCCACGAGCCGTGACGAAGCAACCGGCAGCAGCACGCGCGTGCTTCCTCGGTTCGCTCAAAATGTTCCTCGGCCAGGGGAAAGACGTTCCCGTGACGGCTTCAGGCAGTAGAAATGGCCGGGATGGCGGCACCGCCGGGAACGTCTTTCCAGGAACGAGGTATGACGATGACCCGATCTTTGTTGCAGGAATCCGAACGGCTCGTCGGCGGCATCGAGGCGCCGTGCGTCACCCCGCTCGGCACGCTCGACGACGACCTGGGCGACGCGGGCGCCGGACTCGACGCCACGGCACCGAAGCCCGTGCTGGCCATCATCTACCCCGGCGTCTGACGAGGCCCCGATGTCCAGACGCGTCTGGGTCGCGGAGGGTGTGGCGAGCGACGGGGCGATCTACGGTCGCACGCTGCAGCTGCCCGCCCCCGGCACACTTCGCGCCGGTGTGGCGAGCGGCGTGCGACGCTCACGGCCCGCTGTGCTCAAGAGCCACCTCGGTGACATCCCGTCGTGCCCCTGCCTCGCCGCTCTGTCCACTCCGGACGACGAACCCACCGCAGGATGAAGGATGCTCGCCGGACTAGCGGAAAGGCTCGACCCGGTCTTCGCGGACGGGGGGCCGACGCTGCTCACCGACGACCCGGGGCTGGCTGACTGGCTCGGGTCGTCCGGACTCCCGGTGCTGACGTTCGACGACCTCACCGGTCGCGATGCCCTGCCCACCCGGATCGTCGCCGTGCCACTGGACTACGGCCGGATCCCTTCCCGGCGCGTGCTTCGGGACGTCCTGTCGGGCAGCAGCGTGCTCTGGGTTCCGCTGGCCTCCTTCTCGTCGGACGTCGGCACGGCCAGGTACGCGGTCGAGAAGCTCCTCGAGGTCGACTTCACCCGCTCGGTGGCGACCAACCGCCACCTGATCTGCCGCCTCATGCTCGCCAGGAGCGACGTGACGTTCTCGGGTCCCGGCACGGCACTCGCGCTGCAGCTGCCGGACGTGCTGCAGGTGTCGAGCCGCACGCGCGTCGACCTGTTGCCCGACGAGCACTCCACCGTGGGCAACTACTTCGAGGTCGCCTTCTCGCCCGCGGACCTGGCCGGACGGCTGGACGCCGGGATGTCGGTCTCCGGCACGCTCCGCGTCGACTCGGTCCTAGTCGCCAAGCACCGCGAGCTCAGGAGCCACAAGGCCGACCGGTTCACGGCCGCCACCAGGATCGCCGAGGAGATGCGCAGGGCCTGCCCGCTCATCTTGTCCATTGTGGACAGCCGGATCGTCGACGGCCTCGGACCGTTCACCGAGGACATCGAGGCGCTGAGCGGGCCGGAGTACCGCGGCGCCGTGACCGAGGTCGCCATCGGCACGGGGGCGTTGGCACCCGACGGCATCGACTGGAGCCTCAACTGCCTGCTCAACGAGAGCGCGGCGGGGATCCACCTGGGCGTGGGCAACGGACTGACCGGCATGCACTTCGACTTCCTGGCTACGGAGGCGGTTCTCGATGGCTGAGCAGATCCTGCGACTCGTCGACTCGATCCACCTCGACCCGGCTGACGACGGCACCGCCACCGCGGTCGACGACCGGACACTGACGGCCTTTCACCTCAACCGGACGGCCTACCTGGTCACGGACGCACTGCGGTCGCCGCGCACCGCGGAGCAACTCGCCTCCGTCCTGGCCGCCGCGGTGGGCTGCGCGACGGAGAAGGCCAGCGCGCCGGTGGCGGTACTCCTCGCCGAACTCGGCAAGCTCGGCTGGATCGGCCCGGCGTCACGATGAGCGGCGATGGCGTCTCGACGAGCCGTGGAGCGACCGAGAGTCACCACCCGAAGTGCGGTACGTCCATTCTTCCGGACGAACACCGTCGAAACGCTCAGTCGAATTCGATTCGATCGACCGCCACGTCGGACTCTCGCCGTGAGTGGGCACCGAATCGTGCTGATGCGCCTTCACCGTGCTGACTAAATTCGCGTCGTCCGAGTTCCATATCGCCCGAATTCAACTACTATCAGTAGCAGGACGATTACCGCCTGACTGCAGTCTTCGTGAGGGCCTTCCCGTCCTGAGCTTGAGCCGAGTCGACAGCGGTACGCGGAAGTAGCCCGATCAGACTGAAATCGAGGTGCGGTTTGAGCGCGCACGACAGGCACGTCCTGCCGCCACCACCGGTGTGGCTGCGCACCGAGGAGAACTGCGTGGTGCGCGCCGACCTGATCATGAAGGTCTGGACCGGCAGGTGCGACCGGGTGTCGATGCGACTCACGCGCGACCATGTCGTCCTGGTGCAGCTGACCGCGGACATGGGCACGTCCGGCACGCGGTCGCATGTAGTCGCTCGTGCCACCACGAGGCAACGGGTCACCAGCCTGATGACGGAACTGCTCTCGGCGATCCAGTCGGCTCTGCAGAGCCACCACGGCGGATGCATCGAGGTGCATCCCGACCGCGGCCCGGAGCTGACGTTGCTCCTGCGTGGCCCTGCCGTGATTCTGACCGGAGCCTGACACCGAACCGACTCGACACGGCGAAAGCCGAAACCACCCCGGCGGAATGCACCGACGACCACATCCGGAATGCGGCGGCTCCAACGCGGCCATCACCCGGCCTTGAGTTGTCCACACGACCACTCATGATCGTTTGACGGCCGCGCCCGTGTTCCGGCACCCGCTCCAGCCGAGATCACGAAGTCCGGCTGGAGCATCAGCAGCGACTCGGCACGTCAGGGTTGGGGGTCACAGTTCCACCACGCTCCACCGAGGTCCGGGTCGTCGCCGATGTAGTGGACCGAGTGAGTGGTGTACGAGGCGTTGGCACGACAGAGGTTCCAGGCCTGACGC
The DNA here is from genome assembly GCA_032230575.1 of Pseudonocardiales bacterium. GTDB lineage: Bacteria > Actinomycetota > Actinomycetes > Mycobacteriales > Pseudonocardiaceae > Lentzea. The sequence continues at coordinate 3,399 of JAVXWK010000835.1, forward strand.
CAGCCCTTGGAATTGTTCCCCTTCGTGGGAACACGTACATAGTCGGCACCTTTGGCGTTGGCGGTGGCCGGCAGGGCGACACTGCCGATCGCGACAGCCGCGGCGATCAGGGTGACGCTGGCCAGCTTTGCCAGTCGTTGTCGTCGAGGAGACGTGTGCAGCTTTGTCACTGGAACTCCACATCTGTTTTCCACGGTTGATGATCCCTCGGGCGAGTGCCAATTTACTGTGACCACAACCGAGACGAACACACCGCGCCCAGACTTTCCTAGAATGCCTGACATTTGTCGTCGGATCGGTGATGACCCGGACGCGCAGACAGGGCCCGACGAAGTCAGCCATCGGCAGCCAAGGACGCCTGAAGTATTACCGACTCCTGACCCGATCGCCGTCACTGCAACCAATCAGCCGACACAAGCGACTTCACCGGGCCCCTGGGCGGGCGGCCGCCGCGCACCGCAGGCCGGCTCGCCGCCGTCCTGGCCGGCGCGATGGACTGCGCGCTGAAGAAGGCAACCGGCGGCGGCACTCCTGGCCGAGCTCACCCCACTGGGCCGTAATCGACGATTGTTCGGACCGGCTTGACGAGAAGAAGGCGACAACCGTCAGATCTGGCATCCGAACACGGGCTTCGAAGGTCGCCGGAGTCTGGTTGAATTTCCGGGCTCGGGGCCTCCGGCGCACGACAACGGTCGCGGCCCGACGATCGTGCACGACGGCACGGATTCCTAAACCGACAGCGTGCTCGCGAAATCGCTGATGGCGTGACGGTGCCTCAGCTGCGATATTTTCACAAAGCCGCGCCAGCGAGGACTTCTCGCCCGTCACTCCACCCGTCCAACCGACTCGCGGCCGCGGGCTCGGACGGCGAGAACGTCCTCCGTCGCCGCGGCGAAAGGCTCGTTCATCGGGGCGCGAAGGTGCGTTCGCGTCAATGAACGGCGTGGGCCAGAAGGTGGTCAGGGGCGTGAGTCACGACGCAGCCCCGGCCCGCCCACGTGGGTCACCCGGTCTGGGCGCGGTGAAATACCAGGACCGCGCCCAGGCCGGATCCAACGTCACGCGCGACGGCGACGGACCACGAGCATCGCCACGGCGCCTGCGCCGACGAGGCCCAGACCGCCGAGCAGCAACCACGCCGGGGAGGCGCCGGTCGAGGCGAGAGGCGGTCGCGGCTGCTCAACGACAGGCGGCGGCGTGGTCGACGACGGCGGAACCGCCGCCGAGGACGACGGAGCCGGAACACTGCTGCTGGGCTTCGGCGGCACGCTGCTGCTCGGCTTCGGCGGCACCACGCACGGCGGCGTCTTGTAGGTGCCGTTGAGGTTGTACCGCGCGTCGTCATAGGCCTTCACGACCACGGTGAACGTGTGCGCCACGGTCCCGTCGAGCGTGAACTTGTTGCTGTAGCCCTTGCCGAACTTCGTGTCGACCAGAACTTCGGCACCGGCCTTCACCAGGACCGTGTTCTTCTCCTCGGGCGCGTAGTACCGCAGGTCGACGGTGAGCACAGCCTTGTCCTTGACGCACTCGGCGCTCGCCGTGGGAACGTGGGCGCTGGCGGGGGTCGCCAGCACCGGCGCGGCGAGGGTGGCGACGGCGGCCACCGCGAGCACGCCGAGAACTCTGCTTGCCATCAAGATCTCCTGCTTTGGTCGACTGGTGGCGAACCGACCACAGTGGACGGTCGCCGGACGGCAGCAAGTTAACAACGAAAGCCGACGCGGTGGCGCGCCGAGCAATCACGACGCCTGTTCTGGGGGGTATTCCCTCGCGACCGCGCGTCCGAGACCTCCGTGGCACCGGCGAGAAGCGGAAACCCCTTGTCCAACATGGACATTTTCGAACAACCGTCATCCGGGTATGGTCTGTGTCACGCCCGCCTCGCGGGCAGACGATCCGAGGAGACGGACGATGGCGGCGACGGGAAACGTCATGACGCCGGAGACCTTCGCCGCGCGTCTGCTGCCGATCTACGCGACCGCGCTGGCGGGTGCGGACTTCTGGAGGGCGGAGGTCGCCGACGAAGTTCGTGCCACGCGGACATTACTGATGCGCTGGAAACCGTGAGGAGGGGTGGGGCCCCTGGTCCACCCTCCTCACGGACCGCTCAGGTTTTGACGACCAACGGGGTCAGCGCCCCCACACAGGCGAAGCACAGCCCGAGCACCAGCCAGCCCGGTCCGCTGCCCAGGCACAGCACGGTGAGCAGACCTGGCGCGGCGGCGGTGGCGAAACCACGTCCGAGCGCGAAGAAGCCTTGGTACTGCCCATGTGCGCCCTCCGGGGCGAGTGCGAAGCTGAGCCCGAACGATCCGGCCGACATCCAGAGCTCCCCCGCCGTCAGCAGGACGACGAAGAGCACCAGAAGTGCGACCGCGCTCCACGGCGGCAGGTACCCGGTCGGCACGATCACGCAGCACGCCGCGAACAGGACCAGCCCGGCCCGGCGGCAGAGCCGCGCGGCGGTCGCGTTGTCCTCGGCGCCCCTGCTGGCCCTGGTCTGCAGGAAGATCACCATGACGGTGTTGACCACGACGAGCGCCGCCACCATCAGCGGTGGCGCGGTCGTGTGGCCGACGACCCAGAGCGGCAGGGCGAACGAGAGCATCGGGCCGTGCAGGGACAGCACGCCGCAGATGAACGTCACCAGCACGTAGCGGCCGTCACGGAAGACCCTCGCCGGATGGCTGCGCGGAACGGTCGCACCGGCGGGGACGTCGGCGGGCAGCCGGCGGAGCGGCACCGCCGCGCCGACGTACGTGGACGCGGTACCCAGCAGCAGCACGGTGTACGCGGTGGTCGTGCCGGACTGGATGGCCAGTGCGGCGAGACCCGCGCCGATGGTGATCCCGATGTTGGTGACCACCCGCAGGTAGGCCCGGAACCGAACGCGTTCCGCGCCCTCGCCGACCGTGGCCACCAGCGCGCCGCGCGCCGCGGTGCTGCCCTGCTCCGCGACCAGGAAGACCGTGATGGCGCAGAGGAACCAGGGAAACGACCGGACGAGCGCCAGCCAGCTGAGGGTCAGGAACTGGGTCGCCAGCAACACGGTGTAGATCCGGCGCGGCCCGAACCTGTCGGCCAGGCCGCCGAGCGGCACCGATCCGGCCAGCGACACCAGACCGGCCGCGGTGAGACCGAGCGCGATGTCGCGCACGCCGAAGCCGGCGACCCTGGTGAAGTACAGCGTGCTGGTCGGCAGGTACAGGCCGCTGCCGATGGTCTTGACTAACCAGGAGAAGGCCAGCAGGCGCTCGGGCCCCGGCGCGGGCAGCAGCTTCACCGCGATGGCCTCGCCAGGGCGTGCAGCCGGGCGTTGAGGTCCGCGGCGGCCGCGGGATCCGGTGCGGCGAAGTGCACCTCGACGTTTCCGGTGCCGCTCTCGTGTGGTTCCAGGACCTCGAAGACGCCCGGCAGCTGTGCCGCCCGCCGCGAAACCCCGGCCAGGGCGGGCAGTTGGGTGCGAGCGATCGTCTCCTGCCGGGCAGGCCGTGGCAGCCCGGCGAGTTCCGCAAGCTCCACGAACTCG
>JAVXWK010000873.1:0-6646 GCA_032230575.1 Pseudonocardiales bacterium
GGCACGTACGCCCTCCGGATCTCGCCGCGCTACCAGGCTCTTCGGTCCTACGAGCTGGAGCTCACCGCCGACCACCTGCAACGCAAGGCCGAAACCCGCCGCACGCGCCGGATTGCCTCGTGACACAACGGGTATCTCCCCTGCGTGGCTGAGGTTTCTCTGAACGTCGAAGCGCCCATCGAGGCCGTCTGGACGGTGCTCGCCGACGGCTGGTCCTACGCGGGCTGGGTGGTGGGCGCGTCGCACATCCGCGACGTGGACACCGGCTGGCCCAAGCCCGGCACGCGCATCCACCACAGCGTGGGGCCGTGGCCGCTGGTCATCCCGGACACGACCGAGGTGGTGCGCCGCGAGCCGTCCCACCTCCTAGAACTCGACGCGCGGCTGTGGCCGGTAGGGGCCGCGCGGATCATCTTCACGCTGCGGGCGCGGTCGGAGTCGCTCACGGAAGTGCGGATGGCCGAGCAGGTGGTGCGTGGCCCGTCGGCGTTCCTGCCGAAGTTCGCGCAGGACATGCTGCTGATTCCACGTAACAAGGAAACTCTGCGGCGCTTGAGCGCGCTGGCTCGCGGCCGCTCAGCACCCTTTCACTAGTTAAGTAGTGAAAGGGTGATACGGTTGCTCCCATGAGGCAAATGGAGCACCCGCCGGTCGTGGCGGAGAAACTGGGGAAGAAGTACTCGAGGGGCTGGGCGTTGCGGGACTGCACGCTGCAGGTCCCGGCAGGACGGATCGTCGCGCTCGTCGGGCCGAACGGCGCCGGCAAGAGCACGCTGATGGGCATGATCACCGGACTGCTCCGCCCCACGACGGGCCGGATCTCGGTGTTCGGCGACGTGCCGAACGGGCGCGGGATGCACGCCTCGGTGGCGTTCCTGACGCAGGCCAAGCCGCTGTACCCGCAGTTCACCGTGACGGAGACGCTGCGGTACGGCCGCAACGCCAATCCGGGGTGGGACCAGGAGTACGCCGAATCGCTCGTCGAGAAGGCGAAGGTGCCGTTCGGCGCGAAGGTCGGGACGTTGTCGGGCGGTCAGCGCACGCGGGTCGCTTTGGCGCTGGCGCTGGGGAAACGGCCGCGGCTGCTGATGCTGGACGAGCCGCTCGCCGACCTCGACCCGCTGGCGCGCGAGACCGTGCTGCGGACGTTGGTCGAAGAGGCCAGGACGCAGGGCATCACCGTGCTGTTGTCGTCGCACGTGCTGGCGGAGCTGGAGGACGTGTGCGACCACCTGGTGCTGCTGACGTCCGGTCGAGTCCGCCTGGCCGGCGACGTCGACCAGCTGCTGCGGGAGCACCCGCAGACGAGCCTCAGCCAGCTCGCTCTGGCGCACATGCGCGAGGAGGTCGCGGCATGACCTGGATCGTGTGGCGTCAGCAGCGCCCGATGTTCATCACGCTCGCCGCCGGGCTGGTCGTCAGCGTCGCGGCTGTCCTGCTGTGGCGCGCCGGCATGGTCGCCGACCTCGGTGCGCGCAACCTGCTGGACTGCGTGAAGCAGGACCTGGCCACCTGTCACGCACGGGCCGGGATGGAGTTCCAGAACGCCTGGTTCGACAAGATGCACGCCGCGCAGGGGCTGGTGATCGCGGCACCGGCGCTGATGGGTGTCTTCGTCGGTGCGCCGCTGTTCGCCCGCGAGTTCGAGCAGGGCACGCACGCGCTGGCGTTCACGCAGTCGGTCAGCCGGACGCGCTGGATGGCGACCAAGTTCGTCGTCGCCGCCGTGCCCGCGCTGCTCTTCGTGATCGTGTTCCAGCTCGTCGTGCGCAGCTGGCTGGACGCGGCCGGCGAGCTCGGGCCGTTGGCGACGGGCCCGTTCTACTTCACGACCTTCGAGGCGCAGGGCGTGTCGCCGATCGCGTACACGCTGTTCGCCTACACGCTCGGCATGTTCGCGGGCGCGCTGTTCAAGCGGACGCTCGTGGCGATGTCGCTGACGCTCGGGGTCTTCGTGGCGGTGCGGGTCGTGCTTGCCGGGACGCGGGAGTCATTGATCACGCCGGCCCGCGTGCTGTCGGACGACCCGTCGAAGCCCGCTCTCGCCGACTCCGGCCCGCTGGTGGTGAACTCGGGTTTCCTGGACTCCTCCGGTGCCGTGGTCAAGGACTCGACGCCGTTGATGAACTGCGCGTCCAAGGGCGACGCGCCTGTGGTGACGGACCTGGCCGCCTGCTACAAGAAGAACGGCCTCGCCCAGTCGTACGCGGACATCATCCCCGCGGACCAGGCTTCGACGTTGCACCTGCTGGAGGCGTCGATCTTCGCCGGGCTCGCGGTGCTGTTCGTGCTGGGCGCGGTGTGGGCCGTGCGCAGGCAGGTATGAGCGGGTGGGCACCTATGCTGAGCGGCGTGATCGAGTTTCGCATCGATCGGCACTCCGGGGTGTCCACCTATCTCCAGATCGCCGCGCAGGTCAAGCAGGCCATGCGGATGGGGCTGCTGGGACCGGGAGACAAGCTGCCGACGGCACGGGAGGTGGTGGAGGCCACCAGGGTCAACCCCAACACCGTGCTGAAGGCGTACCGCGAGCTCGAGCACGAGGGCCTCGTCGAGGGCCGGCGGGGGATGGGCACGTTCATCACGGCCTCGCTTGCTTCCGATGCCACTCGCGGGCCTTTGCGGCAGGACCTGGACCAGTGGATGGGCCGCGCGGCCGGCGAGGGATTGTCCGGCGACGAGGTCGACGCGATCTACACGGACGTGCGGTCGGCGCACTACTAGTGTCCATTGTGGAGTTTTGATGAACGTCAGTCCGGTGCACGCTGATGGCGTGGCCAAGCACTTCGGACGGGTGCGCGCGCTCGACGACTGCTCGTTCTCGTTGCCTCCCGGCAGTGTCACGGGGCTGGTGGGGCCGAACGGGGCGGGCAAGTCGACATTGCTCTCGTTGGTCGCGGGGCTCGCTCGGCCTTCTCGTGGTTCGGTGAGCGTGCACGGGACTCCGGTGCGCGGCCGCATGCATCCTGACGTGTCTTTGCTGACCCAGAAACGCCCGCTGTACGAGCAGTTCACCGTGCGCGAGATGATGCGAGCAGGCGCGGCCATGAACGACCGCTGGTCTGCTGACCGCGCGTTCGAGGTGCTCGATCTCCTTGCGGGCGTGGACAAGGATGCTCAGGTGCGCACGCTGTCCGCCGGCGCGCGCACGCAGGTCGCGATCGCTTTCGCCCTGGGACGGCTGCCGAAGGTGTTGCTTCTGGACGAGCCGTTGTCCGACCTCGACCCGTTGGCGCGCGACGAGACGTTGCGGATCGTCATGACCGACGTCGCCGAGCGGGGCACGACGGTGCTGCTGTCGTCGCATCTCTTGACCGACCTCGGCGACGTCTGCGACCACCTGCTGCTGCTCGACGAGGGCCGCGTGCAGGTCTCCGGGGACATCGACGACATCCTGGCCGCGCACCAGGTCGTCGTCGGGCCGGCTGACGTGTCGTTGGAGACGGACGGTGTCGTGGTCGACTCCTCGCACGCGGCGCGGCAGACGACCGCGTTGGTGCGCGGCGGATCCGTGCCTTCCGGTTGGGAGAGCACGCATCCTGACCTGGAGGGCCTGGTGATGGGGTACCTGCGCGCGTCGCGGACGCGGCGGTCGGCTCGTCAGTAGAGGGCTTTGTGGGCGCCCTGGATCAGGGTTTTGTAGAGCTCGCCCGCGATGCCCCAGCGGGCGAGGGCCGCCCGTGCCGCGTTCGCTCCCGCCGCGCCGTGCACGCCGCCGCCCGGCCACGCCGAGCAGCCCGCGAGGTAGAGGCGGTCGAACGGGGTGTCCGCGCGGCCCAGGCCCGGTACCGGGCGGAAGATCAGCTGCTGGTGGATGGCTGACGTGCCGCCGTTGACCGAGCCGATCTCCTGCGGGCCCAGGACCGAGCGCTGCAGGATGCGGGAGCGGAAGCCAGGGGCGCGTTCCTCGATCATCAGCTCGATGCGGTCGGCGCGGCGCTTCAGGCGGTCCGCGGTCCAGTTCCCGCCCGGCGGTACGTGGGTGTAGGCCCAGGCGGCCTCGGTGCCGGCGGGGGAGCGTGACGGGTCGGTCGTCGTCATCTGGCCGATGAGCATGAACGGGTTGCGTGGCACCTTGCCGCACGCGAGTTCGTGGGCGACGGTGGCCAGGCCGTTGACGTCGCCGCCGAGGTGGACCGTGCCCGCCTGGGCGGCTTCCGGGTTGGTCCACGGGATCGGGCCGGACAGCGCCCAGTCGACCTTGATCGTGTCGCCGTCCCACTGGAACTTCTTGAGGTCGTCAGCGAGCTTGCCCGGCAATGCGTTGCCGCCGATGAGGTCCAGGTAGAGGTTCGGGGCCGGGATGTCGGCGATGACAGCTCGGCGTGCGCGCACAACCGAACCATCTGCCAGACGTACGCCCACGGCGACGCCGCGCGCGTGCAGCACGTCGGTGACCCGCGCGTCCGTCTCGATGCGGCCGCCGTAACGACGCACGAGAGAGGCGGTCAGCTCGCCCGCGCCGCCGCGGGGGACCGGGTTGCCGACCTCCTGCGCGAGCATGGAGAGCAGCCAGCCGAAGCCCGCGCCGCCGGCCTGGTCCGGGCCGAGGTCCGTGTGCATCGTGTTGCCCGCCAACAACACACGCGCGCCCTCGCCCTCGAATAGTTCCTCGCCGAGACGGCGCGACGGCAGCGTGAGCGTTCGCGCGAGCCTCAACGCACCTCCGATGCCCGCGGCCTTCAAGAGAGAAAGACCGCCACGCACCGGTGGGAACGGGCGCAGCAGCGACTCCAGAACGGCGTCACGGACCGACAACCAGTGCGCGTACTCCGCCTGCCAACGGTCGGCGTCGGCGTGGGCGAACGTGCCGACGGATTTCGCGGTGGTTTCGACCTCACGAGAGAGGAGAGCGACGCGGTCGTCCGGCAGCACGTGGGCGAGCACGGCCGGTGCGTGCTGCCACTGCACGTCGAGGTTCAACGCGCCGAGGACGGGGGAGCCGAGACCGAGGGGGTAGAACGCGCTGTAGACGTCGTTCGTGAAACCGGGCGCGGTGATCTCGGCCGACCTGACGGCGCCGCCGACCGCGTCGCGCTGCTCCAGCACCAGCACGTCCCAGCCCGCGTCCGCCAGCAGAGTCGCCGCGACCAGGCCGTTCGGGCCAGAGCCGATGACGACCGCGTCCACCTCAGTCACGCGCGCCTCCCCATAGCTGTCACGACCTCGCTCAGCACATCACGTGCGTCGTGTTCGGGCCACCATTCCAGATCTTGGTGCGCTCGGGTGGTCTTCACCAGAGGTGCCTGATCGGCCATCCGGACCCACTCGGGGGTCAGCGGCTGCAGGCCGAGCTTCGCGGTCGCACCTGCCAGCTTCTCGATCACCGGGTACGGCACCGCGAGCCTCCCCGCACCAACGCGGTCCGCGATCATCGGCGCGGTCAGCACCGGCTCGGCGGCGAGGTTGAACGCACCGAAGGCTTTAAGACGCACTATCTGCACGATCGCGCGCGCCACGTCGTCGGAGTGCACCAGCTGCAGGCGCAGGTCGTTCCACAGCGGGATCGGCAGCAACGGCAGCAGTTTCGGGGAGAGCCAACGGCTGAGCAACCACCGTCGCAGCTGCTGTGCCGCCGACGCCTGCGCGATCCCGCACGGCCTGATGACCGTGCACGGCAACGGATAGCGGCTGATCATCTCCTCCAGCCGCACCTTGTGCGCGCTGTAGGTGCTGCCGGAGATGCCCGTCGTCGGCCACGACTCGTCAACACGGCTGTAGCGCGCCGCCGGTGCGTAGGCCGCCACCGACGACGCGCAGATCAGGTGCCCGACATCTTCTTTGATGCAGGCAGCGAGCACGTGCTCGCTGCCGTCGACGTTCGTCTGGCGGTCAGTCGGTTTGATCGCCCAGGCCAGGTGCACGACGACGTCGGCACCGCTGATGGCGTCCCTCAACGACGACAGCGTGCGTACGTCCACACCGACGTCTTCGAACTCGAGGTGACGCCGAAGCGCGGTGCCGACGTTGCCGCTGCCGCCGGTGACGACGATCCTCACCCGAGCACCTTGCGGATCGCGTCGCGAGCCTTGTCCACCACGGCCACGATCGGGCCGAGTGCCATGTTCGCGATCGGGCTCTCGACGCCGGGGTGCGGGCGGGTCGGCGCGATCGCCTCGGCGGCCTCCACCGCTTTGGCCATGCGCTCAAGACGTTCCTGGTCGTGCACCTTGCGCAGCAGTGGGAACTCGGCCTGCTCCTCGTGGTCCGCGTGGGCGAGCACGTCGTCGCGCAGCTGCACGAGCAGAGTGTCGAAGCCCTCGGCTTCGGGCCCTATGTCGTTCATCGTGCTGAGGAGCTCCTTGGCGCGTCGCTCCTCCGCGACCCGTGCCTCCACGATCGGCTCGCCGCCGCTCACGCGCGCGATGGCGGGGTGGACGATTTCCTCTTCCGCGGTCTCGTGGATCGACAGCAGACGCACGAGCCGATGCCATGCGTCCTTGCGTTCGTCGCCAGCAGCGGTCTCGACTTCGGCGAAGAGGGTGCGGATGGTTTCGTGTTGCCGGTGCAGCAGCGTGATCACGTCGTCAGCCATGCTGCTCGGGTACCCGAAATGTGATCGACAACGCTGCATCTCATTTCGTTCGGCGCCGAAGAACTAGCACACTCCGTAGTCGAGCGGTAGTCACATGAACCTAACAATCCT
>JAVXWK010000877.1:0-4899 GCA_032230575.1 Pseudonocardiales bacterium
CGACCAGGCGGCGCACGACGCCATCATCGGGGCGGGGTTCGTTCCCGGGTCCGAGTTTCTGTGGCCCTTCCACGAGACCGTCTACTGGGACCTGACCCAGCGCATCTACCGCGAGGAGTTCGACCCCGGCTTCGACGGGGCCCTGGAAGCCGGTGTCCCGTTCTGCTCGTCGGGAACACCTTCGTGCGACGCGGACTACTCGTACGCGGCACGGCGTCGCATCGCCGGCCCCGCAGTCTCTCGTGTCGCGTTGACGGGCAAGCTGAAGCGGCCGCTGCTGACCGTGCACGGCACCTACGACGTACTCCTGCCCATCAGCCAGGACTCGGACGTCTACGCGGCCATGACCCCCGACCGCCTGCACCACTACTACCGCGTCGAGCAGGGCACCCACGTGGACGGCCTGGTGGACACTTACCCGGACCGCCTGCGCCCACTGGCTCCGTGCCACCGCGCGGCTTTCGTTGCGCTGGAACGCTGGCTGGATGGTGTCACGCCGCCTCCGTCCGCGACCTTGCCCAGGCCGAATGACGTGGCCACATGCCCGCTGTCGTGATCCAATCGGTGACGTGGCCACCATCGAGTACGTCCTGGGCGACATCACCGAGCAGCAGGTCGACGTGATCGTCAACGCCGCCAACTCCTCACTGCTCGGCGGCGGTGGCGTGGACGGCGCGATCCACCGCAAGGGCGGCCCGGAAATCCTCGCCGAGTGCCGCAAGCTCCGCGCGGGCCACTACGGCGGCGGCCTCAAGACGGGCCAGGCCGTGGCGACGACCGCGGGACGGCTGCCCGCGCGATGGGTCGTGCACACCGTCGGCCCGGTGTGGTCGGCCTCGGAGGACCGCTCGGAACTGCTGGCCGACTGCCACCGCAACTCGCTGCGGGTGGCGGCCGAACTGGGGGCCGCGTCGGTGGCGTTTCCGGCTATCTCGACCGGCATCTACCGGTGGCCGGTGGAGTCGGCGGCGGAGATCGCGCGGGACGCGGTGGCGGACGCGCCGGTCGAGCTCGTCAGGTTCGTGCTCTTCGACCAGACGACCTACAACGCCTTCGCGCGGCCGTAGTCCGCGATCTCCATGGCCCACCGGTAGACCTCACCCAGGTCGCCCAGAGCAGGCAGCAGCGCGCGGTCGACCAGACTGCCGTTCAACGCGTTCAGCAGGTCGAAGAGGCCGAGATCGCACCACTCCCACAACCCGCTGTCGAAGTTGTACGACCGCATGAGGGGCGTGAACCGCTCCCGAATGGCGTCGATCTCCCGCTGCGGCAGCCCGACCTCCCGCAGCCGGGCGTCGGTGGACGCCTCGTGTTCCGGGCCGAACTCAGTGTCCAGGAACGGTTCCAACAGGTTGGCCCAGACGTCGAGCCGTCGCACCAGCGGAATCGAGTGGCGCAGGCAGAACTGGGCCAGGCCGGCCTTGTCCTCCCACGACACGAACAACGTCTCGCCGGCCCGCGTGCGGATCTCGGGTGGCCCGGCGTCGACAGAGGCGTCGCGGATGGCAGAAGCGGCAAGGGTGCCGTGCGGGTAGACGCTCGCCCACGGGAAGGCGTAGGTCGTGAACACGAGGTGGTCCGGGCCGAACTTCACCGTGTCACCGTGCTTTCCCTGACCTGCAACGAGAACGGCGTCTGCACGTCGTCCAGCTCGATGTCGGGCGACCCGGCCCGTTCACGAAGAAGATCGACGGCAGCGCGGGCGATGGCGGCCTTGTCCGGGGCGATGGAGGTCAGGGAAGGCGAGCTGTAGGCGCTCTCGTCGTTGTTGTCGAACCCGACGATGGCCAGGTCGCGAGGCACGCGCACGAAACGTTCGGCGGCGGTGCGCATCGCACCGACGGCCAGCAGGTCGTTGAAGCAGAACACGGCGTCGGGCGGGTTTCGCATGTCCAGCAAGGCTTTCATCGCGGCGGCGCCGTCCGCGCGGTGGTAGTTCAGCGCGGGCACGACCAGTGAGGAGTCGAAGGGCAGGCCTGCCTCGGCCAAGGCAGCGCGGTAGCCCTCGAGGCGCAGAGCCGCGGTGCCGCGCTGGGGGTGCGCGCCGATCGCGGCGATTCGCCGGCGGCCCAACGAGATCAGGTGGCGGACGGCGAACGTCGCGGCGGCCACGTTGTCGATGCCGACGCGCGACAGAGGTACGTCGACGGCGTGCTCGCCCAGCATCACGGCGGGTACGGAGAGCTGGAAGTCCTCCACCTGCAGCGCTTCCGGGCTCAGGATGGCGGCGTCCACCAGGTGCGGGCCCAGGGAGGCGAGAGCCAGGCGCTCGCCGGACAGGGTGCCGAAGGTCTGCTCGATGAGCACGTTCCACTCGTGTTCCTGGGCGGCGGCGATGACGAGGCCGGCCAGTTCGGCGAAGTACGGGATGGAGAGCTCGGGCAGGACCAGGGCGATGAAGCCCGTGCGGCCGCGGCGCAGGTTGCGGGCGCCCAGGTTGGGGCGGTAGCCGGTGGCCTCCAGGGCGGCCTCGACGCGGGCGCGGTTGTCGGGTTTGACGAACGAGTAGCCGTTGACCACGTTCGACACGGTCTTCACCGAGACGCCCGCCAGCCGGGCGACGTCCTTGAGCGTGGCCACGCAGCCTCCTAGCCGAAAGGACCGGTACCTGTACCGGGAAAAGTACCGGGAAGTCGCGGTCTTTACATCGTTGGAACAACGATGCAAATCTAGCGGTGAGAGCGCGACCACGCACAGTCCGGGGAGCCAACGATGTCTCGCATCCTGCTCATCGCCGTTGCCGCCCTGCTCGTCACCGGCTGCACCAGCAGAGAGAGCCAGCAGACCACGACCAGCGGCGGACCCGCTGCTAGTGCCGCGCAGCAACAAAGCGCAGGTCCCGGCTGTGCGCGCAGCAAGACCGGATACCCCGAAATCCAGATCAAGGGTGCGACGGTCGGGTTCAGCCAGTCGGAGAAGGAGGCGAACCCGTTCCGCATCGCCGAGACGCAGTCGATCAAGGACGAGGCCGCCAAGAAGGGCGCTGACCTGCTCGTCACCAACGCGCAGAGCGACCTCAACAAGCAGATCAGCGACATCAAGTCGTTGCTGGACCGCGGCGCGAAGCTGCTCATCGTGGCGCCGCTCAACTCCGACGGCCTGAAGCCCGCGTTCGACGCGGCCAAGGCCAAGCAGGTCCCGGTGGTCACGATTGACCGCAAGGTGACGTCGCAGCCCTGCACGGATTACCTGACGTTCATCGGCAGCGACTTCGTCGAGCAGGGCAAACGAGCGGCGCAGCAGATGATCAAGGCGACCGGCGGCAGCGGCAAGGTCGCGATTCTGCTGGGCGCGTCGGGCAACAACGTCACGGTCGACCGCACCAAGGGATTCAAGGACGGGATCGCCGGCAGCGGTCTCCAGGTGGTGGCGGAGCAGACCGGCGAGTTCGACAGGTCCAAGGGCCAGGCCGTGATGGAACAGCTCATCCAGAGCAACCCCGGCATCACCGCCGTCTACGCCGAGAACGACGAGATGGGCCTCGGCGCTGTCACCGCTCTCAAGGCCGCGGGCAAGACACCCGGCAAGGACGTCAAGGTCGTGTCCATCGACGGCACGCGCAACGCCGTGCAGCTCGTCGCGGACGGCAGCTACACCGCGGTGGTCGAGTCCAACCCGCGGTTCGGGCCGCTCGCGTTCGAGACGCTGGAGAAGTTCGCCAAGGGTGACGAGATCCCGCAGAACATCGTGATCTCCGACGACGAGTACGACAGCACCAACGCCCAGCAGAAGCTCGGCAATGCCTACTGAGCCGGTGATCGAGGTCGCCGGCGTCACGAAGACGTTCGCCGGCGTCAAGGCCCTCGACGCCGTGGACTTCACGCTCAAAAGAGGCGAGATCCACGCGCTGGTCGGCGAGAACGGCGCCGGCAAGTCGACGCTGATCAAGGTCCTGACCGGCATCCACAGCCCGGACAGCGGCCGGATCACCAGGAACGGCCGGATCTCCACGATCTACCAGGAGGTCAACCTCGTCCCGCTGATGAGCGTGGCCGCCAACCTGTTCCTGGGCAGGGAACCGCGAAACCGGCTCGGCCTGATCGACCGCGGCCGACGGGATGCCGAAGCGAAAGAACTCCTGCGGGGTTACGGAATCACGGCGGACGTGAGCAGTCCACTCGGGACACTCGCGGTCGGTGAGCAGCAGATGGTCGCGCTCGCCAGGGCGGTCGAGGCGGACGCGGATGTCGTGATCATGGACGAGCCCACGTCGTCGCTCGAGCCGCGCGAGGTCGAGACGCTGCTGGAAGTGGTCCGCAAACTGCACGAGCAGGGGATCGCGATCATCTACGTCAGCCACCGCATGGACGAGCTCTATCGGATCTGCGACACCGTCACGGTGCTCAGAGATGGTGTGAGCGTTCACAGTGGTCCTCTCGAAGAACTTCCACGCATCGAGCTGGTCTCGTTGATGCTCGGCAGATCCGTGAACGAGATCCAGAAACACGGCACCACGGCGTTCGGCGAGGATCACCACGCCGACACCCAGCCGGTGCTCGAAGCGCTCGACCTGACCAGCAAGCCGCGCATCAGAGGCGTCGACGTCTCGATCAGGCCAGGCGAGGTCGTCGGCCTGGCCGGACTGCTCGGATCAGGACGCACCGAGACCGCGAAAGCGATCATCGGCGCGCTCCCGCTGGATCACGGCACGGTGCTCGTCGCGGGCAAACCCGTGCCGCACAACGTGAAAGCGGCCACCAAGGCGGGCATCAGCATGCTCGCCGAGGATCGCAAGACCGAGGGGATCATCCCGAACCTCTCGGTGCGCGAGAACATCGTGCTGGCCGCGCTGCCGAGGCTCAGCCGGTTCGGTGTGATCAGCAGGTCCACCCAGGACCGCATCGTGGACACGTTCGTCAAACGCCTGCGCATCAAGGTGTCCAGCCCCGAGCAGAAGGT
>JAVXWK010000892.1:0-7018 GCA_032230575.1 Pseudonocardiales bacterium
CATCGACCCGGTCAGCCTGTCCGCGTTGCGCGCGGACCTGCGCCCGTGCCTCGGCAACACGCTGGTGCCGCAGATGGTCCTGCGGCTGGGCGGGGGATAGACCGTGCTCGTCCCGCGGGACGAGCACGGTTCCCTCTACCCAGAGGCCTGACTATGTGGTGATGAACTTCGTCGGGTCCGCGACCGGCGACTCGACCACGAGGTCCTTGTACTCGTCCTCGATCCCCTTGTTGTGGATCTGGATGGCGAGCGGCGCCTCACGGCCCGCGGGTTCCTTCTTGTCCTCGAACTTCAGGACTTCCGTCGCCTTGCACTTCGACGCGCCCTCGGGCAACGGACAGCACGCCATGCGCGCGATTCCGGTGTCACCGTTGGCGAGGATCTCGCACTGCGCCCACTTCTTCACGTCCCAGCTGGGGTGCGGGTACTTGGTGAAGAGTTTGCCGCCGCCGTTGTTGTGACCCGGCCGGTAGTCCCACGCGCCGCCGTTCGGTGGCTGGAACTGGATGGCGCCGAGACCGTTCAGCGGAGGCGTCGCGATCTTGCCCCAGATCAGCACGGTCGGCTTGTGGTCACCGGAGACCTGGCGCAGCTTGAAGATCCAGCGGAAGCTCTTGTACTGCTGCTTGTTGTAGTAGATCCAGCCGCGCGAGGCGTTCTTCTGGCTGTGGATCGCGCCGCCTTTGACGACGAACGCGTCCTTCGCGTGCATGGTCCAGCCGTCGAGCGTCTTGCCGTCGAAGATGGGCACCAGCACGGGATCCGCGGCCTGCGCCGGCGTCGTTCCCGCGACGAGCGCCAGCACGAAGGCAGCGACTATCCACAATGGACGACGAAACATTTGTTACCGTCCTCGGCTCCGAGGTTTTTCGGCAGCGACGGTGCAACCCACCGTAGAACCGAGTCATCGGAGCAGTCAACGGAAACGCGTGTTTCTGAAAACGGACAAACTCTAACGGGTCAGTACCGCCCTCCACAGCAACCGGGCGAGTTCCGGGTGGCAGATGTCGTTGTGAGCACCGGCTATCCCGTCGATGCGGCGGATCACCGACGTGCAGTCGACGTTGTGCACCTGACCGGGTGACAGCTCACCAGGAGATCCGATGTTGTGGCCGTGCGCGTAGGTGCCCTGGACGCCGTGTGAGCCGAGGCCGCCGTACTTCGGATACTCGTCGAGGTCGACCTGGCGGCCCGACCGCGCGGCCAGCGGGTAGAACTTGCCGATGGCGTAGTCGTGCGTCGAGGTCGTGACGATGATCGGGCCCGGCACGCGGCCGAGCACGCCGCGGAAGTAGCCGGAGCCGGGCTCGCCGGGCAGCCGTTCCGCGAACGACCACAGCGACATCGCGCCCTGCATCAACGTCAGCGTCGCGGCGGGCACGACGTTCGCCATCGCGGTCGCGGTGATGCAGCCGAAGCTGTGGCCCATCAGGTGGATGCGGGCTCGAGGCGCGGCCTGGGCGACGTCGCGGGCGATGCGGGAGGCGCCGCTCTCGCCGAACACCTTGGCACGCCGCTTCATCTTCCAGAACGTCAGGATCCGCAACGGCGACAGGATCCCGCCCAGCGCCGGATCCTCCAGGCACGCCCGGTAGAGCTGCTCGGCGTCGAACGGCATGCCGTCCTCGCCCGGCAGGTCAGGAACCGAGTTCTCCAGGTAGTCGTAGGCCTGTTTGACCGCGGTCGACATACGGCACGGGTGTTGCCGCGCGGCTTCGACGATCGTGCGCACCGCGGCGACGCGGCCCGCTCCCCCGCCCAGGCGTTGCGCCGAGGCCTTGATGAACTCGTCGGACCGGACGTCCTCGTCGCCCCACGCCTTGGAAGGCCAGTGCAGGCCGACGAGCAACGACTTGAAGCCGCCGGGAAGCCGGTGTGCCGCCTCACGTTCGGCTCGGCAGTCGGCCATCGTCCTGACCCACTGCCCGTACTGCAACCGGGCGGCCGGCACGTCGCCGTTCCACCCGTGGATGAAGAAGAACACGTCGGTGACGTCGCGGCGGGCGTCGTACAAGACGTCCGCGCTCTCGCGCCCCCGCTCGTTGCCGGTCTCGTCGAAGCAGACGAGGTGATAGCTGATGTCGTGGCCAGGCACGGATTCTCGGGACATCGCGGATCACCACCACACAAAAGCGCGCCCTACTGTTCTCCGGTTATCGGAACTCGGGCGGCCCATGGTTAGCCCCAGCGATCAGGAAAACCCGTTCGGACCAGGGGATTCACCCCGATTGCGCCGGTAGTGGCGGGCCGCGCGGACCCTGTTGCCACATGATGGCGAGCACCATTCACGGCGCGGATGATCCTTCACGAAGTAGAGCACGCAACCCGGTGCATAACAGGCGCGCAACAGAACCCGGTTCGCGCCGGTGAACAGCTCCACGGCCTCCGCGGCGATCGAGGCTCGCTGCCGATCCGCGAGCGAGCCCTCGCTTTCGTTGTCCCGCAACAGTTCTCCGTCTTCGACCACCAGCCGTGGCCACTGCTGCGCGCTTCTCGCCGCACGGTTGACCTCAGCCACCGCGCGCTCGAGGTCACGGTCCTGCGCGACCGCACGCGTGTCCTCGGTGAGCACGCCGGCGAGGTCTCGGAGTGCCTGCCGCAGCGCGCGGAACGCGTCGAGATCGGCCTGGTCCGCCGGCACGCCCAGGAAGTCGCGAAGCCCACCGACCGTGGTCAGATCGTCGTACACCTGCGACCGATTGGCCCAGACGGTGTTCATCAGCAGGACCGGACGGGGTTCGTCGGGCGTCAGCACATCTAACGGTAACACAGGCTTGCATCCGTTAGAGACTCGTTCTAACGTTTGCAGCGTCGCCCAACCGTTGGAAGGACCTCTCGTGAACCTCGTGCCCCCGTTCGACGCCGACACGGCGCGCCTGAAGGTGCGGGCCGCCCAGGACGCCTGGAACACTCGCGACCCGCGGCGGGTGGCGGGCGCGTACACGCCGGACTCTGTGTGGCGCAACAGGTCTGACTTCATCCAGGGCACCGACGAGATCGTCGCCTTCCTCACGAAGAAGTGGAAGCGCGAGCACGAGTACGTGCTGCGCAAGTCGCTGTGGGCGTTCGGCGACACCCGAATCGCCGTGCGCTTCCAGTACGAGTGGCACGACGACGAGGGTCAGTGGTGGCGCAGCTACGGAAACGAGAACTGGGAGTTCGCCGAGTCCGGCCTGATGTCGCGGCGCGAGGCGAGCATCAACGACGTGCGGATCGCTCTCGAAGACCGCCGCATCGACCCCGAGTCCACCTACGAGATCCCGACGGAGTGAGACCGTGCACGTCGAAGCGTTGTGGCGCTATCCGGTGAAGTCGCTCGGCGGCGAACCGATGCAGGAAGCCGAGTTCACCTCCGACGGCGTGGCCGGCGACCGGCTCGTGCACGTCCAGGGCCCGCGCGGGGTCCTGACCGGACGCACCCGGTACGGCCTGCTCACGATCCCCGCGTCCACCGGCCCGGACGGCCCGTTGGTGGCCGGACATCCTTGGGACAGCTGGCAGGCGCACGCGCTGGTGCTCCCCCACGGCGGCAGGCTGACCCGCTACACCGGCCCGGAACGCTTCGACGTGCTCAACGTCCTCGTGGCCACCGACGGCCAGGTAGCGGCGGCCGGAGTCGACGTCCGGCGGCTGCGGCCCAACATCCTCATCGGCGGCGTCGAGCCGGGCGAGGAGGACTCCTGGCCCGGCCACGCACTGGTGGCCGGCGACGTGGTGATCGGAATGTTCAAGAAACGTGCGCGGTGCGTCGTCACGACCATCGACCCCGACACCGGCGCGCAGGACCTCGGCGTGCACCGGCGGATCCGGCACGAGTTCGGCGGTGTGCTGTGCCTGGACAGCTGGGTGATCCAGCCCGGCGTGGTCCACGTCGGCGACGCTGTGGAGGTGGTGCCGACCGACGAGCTACCCGAGCACATCGGCGGGTGGATCGTCGGCCGGCCCTACGCCGTTTAGATGTTGCGGCGGTACTGGCCGCCCACCTCGAAGAACGCCACGGTGATCTGCCCCAGCGTGCACACCCGAGCAGCGTCCATCAGCACGGCGAACACGTTCTCGCTGGTCTGCGCCACCTCCCGCAGACGGGCCAACGCCTTCTGGGCCTCATCCCGGTGTGCCGCCTGGTAAGCACGCGTGCGCTCGACCTGCGAGGACTTCTCCTCCTCGGTGGCGCGGGCGAGCTCGATCTTCACGACCTCGTGCGAGCCGTCCTCCGGCAGGAAGGTGTTGACGCCGATCAACGGCAACGAGCCGTCGTGCTTGCGCTGTTCGTAGAGCATCGACTCGTCCTGGATGCGGCCGCGCTGGTAGCCGGTCTCCATCGCGCCGAGCACGCCGCCGCGTTCGGAGATGCGGTCGAACTCCGTCAGCACGGCCTCTTCGACGAGGTCGGTCAGCTCGTCGATGACGAACGAGCCCTGCAACGGGTTCTCGTTCGCGGACAGGCCCCACTCCTTGTTGATGATCATCTGGATGGCCATCGCGCGCCGGACGCTGGACTCGGTCGGCGTCGTGATCGCCTCGTCGTAAGCGTTGGTGTGCAAGGAGTTGCAGTTGTCGTACAGGGCACACAACGCCTGCAGCGTGGTGCGGATGTCGTTGAAGTCCATCTCCTGCGCGTGCAGCGAACGGCCCGAGGTCTGCACGTGGTACTTGAACTTCTGCGAACGCTCGGCGGCGGCGTAGCGGTCGCGCATGGCCACGGCCCAGATCCTGCGCGCCACCCGGCCGATCACGCTGTACTCGGCGTCCATGCCGTTGGAGAAGAAGAACGACAGGTTCGGCGCGAAGTCGTCGATGTTCATGCCGCGCGCCAGGTACGACTCGACGTAGGTGAACCCGTTGGCCAAGGTGAAAGCGAGCTGCGAGATGGGGTTCGCGCCGGCCTCGGCGATGTGGTAGCCGGAGATCGACACCGAGTAGAAGTTGCGCACCTGCTGCTGGATGAACCACTCCTGGATGTCCGCCATCATGCGCAGCGAGAACTCCGTGGAGAAGATGCAGGTGTTCTGGCCCTGGTCCTCCTTGAGGATGTCCGCCTGCACGGTGCCGCGGACGTTGGCCAGCGCGAACGCACGCAGCTTCTCGAGCTCGGCGGCAGAAGGCTCGCGGCCCTCGTCGGCCGTGAACTTCGCGACCTGCTGGTCGATCACGGTGTTGAGGAAGTACGCGAGGATCGTCGGCGCCGGGCCGTTGATCGTCATCGACACGGAAGTCGTTGGTGCGACCAGGTCGAAGCCGTCGTAGAGCGCCTTCATGTCGTCGAGCGACGCGATCGAGACACCGGACGTGCCGATCTTGCCGTAGACGTCCGGCGGGGTGTCGGGGTCGCGGCCGTACAGGGTCACCGAGTCGAACGCGGTCGACAGGCGCGTGGCCGGGTTGCCCTTCGACAGGTACTTGAAGCGGCGGTTGGTGCGGAACGCGTCGCCCTCGCCCGCGAACATGCGCGCCGGGTCCTCGCCCTCGCGCTTGAACGGGAAAACACCCGCAGTGTACGGGAAGAAGCCCGGCAGGTTCTCCTTGCGCAGGAACCGCAGCAGCGAGCCCTCGTCGTCGTAGCGCGGCAGGCTCACCCGGCGAACCTGGTTGCCGGACAACGTCTCCCGCGTCAACGACGTGTGGATCTCCTTGTCCCGCACCTTGAACACGAGCTCGTCGCCGGAGTACTGCTCACGCGTCGCGGGCCACTGCTCCAGCAGGTCCGCGGTGCCGCGGTCGACCTCGCGCTCGGCGGCGGAGGCCAGTTCCGCGATGTCCTCGACACCCTTTCCGGCTGCCTCCAACGCCTTCTGCGCGCCGGTGAGCTGGGTGTGCCTGCGGACCGCCTCGACCTGCTCGTCGGTCTTGCGGTGGTAGCCGCGCACGGTGTCGGCGATGTCGGACAGGTAGCGCGCCCGAGAGGCCGGCACGACGGTGGACGCGGAAGTCGACGTCTTGCCGGAGACGGGGACGAGCGCGCCTTCTTCGACAGCGAGGCCGTGAGAGACCAGGCCATCGCGCAGGAACTGGTACAGCGCGGTGACGCCGTCGTCGTTGAACGTCGCGGCGGACGTGCCGAAGACCGGCATGTCCTCCCACTTCACACCGAACGCCTCGCGGTTGCGGACCATCTGCCGCGCCACGTCACGACGCGCGTCCTCGGCACCACGGCGCTCGAACTTGTTGATCGCCACGGCGTCGGCGTAGTCGAGCATGTCGATCTTCTCGAGCTGCGACGCGGCGCCGAACTCCGGCGTCATCACGTACAGCGAGAAGTCCACGAACGGCACGATGGCCGCGTCGCCCTGACCGATGCCGGGCGTCTCGACGATGACCAGGTCCGCGCCGGACGCCTTGCACGCCTTGATGGCCTGCTCCAGGCCGTCCGGGATCTCGCTGCCCGCACGGCGCGTGGCCAGCGACCGGAAGAAGATGCGATCGCCGTCGAGGCAGTTCATCCGGATGCGGTCGCCGAGCAGCGCGCCACCACCACGGCGCCGCGTCGGGTCGACGGCCAGCACCGCGATGCGCAGCTTGTCCTGCTGGTCGAGCCGGAACCGGCGCACCAGCTCGTCGGTCAGCGACGACTTGCCCGAACCACCGGTGCCGGTGATGCCGAGCACCGGGACGGTGCGGGTGGTCTCGACGTCGACGGGCTGCCCGGCCTCGATGTGCGTGATCGCACGGGCCAGCGCCTCGTCGGAGCCGGTGAGCAGCGCGTCGTGGCTGAACGGCTCGGTGAGCGCGTGGTCGCACTCCTCGATCATCAGGTTGATCATCCGCGCCAGGCCGAGCGACTGCCCGTCGTGCGGCGAGAAGATACGCGCGACCCCGCGGGAGTGCAGCAGCTCGATCTCCTCGGGGACGATGACGCCGCCACCGCCGCCGTAGACCCGGACGTGCCCGGCGCCGCGCTCGCCCAGCAGCTCGACCAGGTACGAGAAGTACTCGACGTGCCCGCCCTGGTAGGCGCTGATGGCGATGCCCTGGACGTCCTCCTGGATCGCGGCGTTCACGACCTCCGCCACCGACCTGT
>JAVXWK010000897.1:0-5026 GCA_032230575.1 Pseudonocardiales bacterium
CGCCATGTTAGCGCTAACATGGCGGGATGCAGCGTTCCGGCACCGCCACCCCCACGGTCAGCACCGAGCACTTCGGCAAGATCGGTGACACCGACGTGCACCGGTACGTGCTGGCCAACCCTGGCGGGATCACCGTGCGGATCCTGGACCTCGGCGGCGTCGTCCAGTCGATCGACGCGCCGGACCGCGACGGCTCGCTCGCGAACGTCGTGCTCGGGTTCGGAGACCTCGACGGGTACGTGGCCAACAATCAGCCGGACGCGGGCCGGGTGTTCTTCGGTGCGCTGATCGGCCGGTACGCCAACCGGATCGGCGGCGCGACGTTCACCCTCGACGGCGAGCGGTACCAGGTCGAGGCCAACGAGAACGCCAACTGCCTGCACGGCGGCCCCGGAGGCTTCGGCACAAAGGTGTGGCGGGCGAGCACGTTCACGGACGACGACGGCGCCGGGGTGCGGCTCGACCACGTCAGCCCGGACGGCGACCAGGGCTTCCCCGGCCGCGTCACGACCGCGGTGACGTACCACCTCGACGCGCGGAACCGGCTGACCATCAGCTACCGCGCGGAAACCGACGCGCCGACGGTGCTGAACCTGACGAACCACACGTACTGGAACCTCGCGGGCGAAGGCTCCGGTGACATCTACCACCATCTGCTGACGATTCGCGCGGGATCGTTCTGCGCGGTCGACGACAACCTGATTCCCGAGGGGCACCCGCTTCCGGTCGGTGGCACGCCGTTCGACTTCCGCGAGCCGACGCCGATCGGGGCGCGCATCGAGGCGCCCGACTCCCAGTTGCGGGTCGCGCACGGGTACGACCACAACTGGGCGCTCGACGAAGCCGAACAGTTCGCCGCGCGGGCGCACGACCTCGGTTCCGGCCGGGTGCTCACGGTGCGGACCACCGAGCCGGGGCTGCAGTTCTACTCCGGCAACTTCCTGTCCGACGCGCTGGTCGGCACGAGCGGCCACCCGTACCGGCGCGGCGCGGGTTTCGCGTTGGAGGCACAGCGCTTCCCCGACTCGCCGAACCGCCCGGACTTCCCGAGCACGGTACTGCGGCCCGGCCAGACCTATCACCAGGAGACGGTGTACGAGCTGAGCATTCTCGCCTGACCTCGAGAATGGTCGAATTCGATTCGAAAGAAGTTATTGGCAATAATTCGAACAACGACCCGGACTGCTGACGCCGTAACATTCTCAGTGCCGGACGCGATCAGGCGGCTTTTCGCGTCCGGCGCCCTGAGTGCGGGCGTGTGCCAGCAATGCACGCGATTCGACGAACTGCTCGACGACCACGCCTGAAATGCGCCGCCAAATCGCATCAGGAGGGCGAAATTGCGATTCGCGATACGCACGACCGCGGCGTTGCTCGTCTTGGGCACGCTCGTCGCCCCGGCCGCGAAGGCCGCCACGACGGTCACCGTCGACGGCTCCGGAAAACACCAGACGATCGACGGGTTCGGGTTCTCCGAGGCGTTCGGCCGCGGCGAGATCATGCACGGCTCGCAAGGCCTGTCGGCGCTGAAACAACGCGAGATCCTCGACCTGCTGCTGTCCCGCAGCACCGGCGCGGGCATGTCCATTCTGCGGCTGGGCATCGGGTCGACCGCCGCCAACTCCATCCAGCCGACGAACCCCGGCGGCCCCAACGCCACCCCGCGGTACGTGTGGGACCGCGACGACGAGAGCCAGGTGTGGCTCGCCCAGCAGGCCAAGGCGTACGGGGTGAACCGCTTCTACGCCGACGCGTGGAGCGCGCCCGGTTACATGAAGACCAACGGCGATGAAGCCAACGGCGGCAGCCTCTGCGGGTTGTCCGGCGCGTCGTGCGCGAGCGGTGACTGGCGCCGTGCCTACGCGAACTACCTGGTGCAGTACGCCAAGTTCTACGCACAGGAAGGCATCCGGATCACCGACATCGGGTTCACCAACGAACCCGACTACACCACCAACTACTCGTCGATGCGCTTCACCCCGGCCCAGGCGGCCGAGTTCGTCAGGGTGCTCGGGCCCATCGCCTCCGGCCTGAAGGTCGCCTGTTGCGACTCGTTCGGCTGGAACCAGCAAAGCGCGTACACCAAAGCGATCGAGGCCGACGCGACCGCACGCGGCATCGTCGCCACGCACACCGGCCACACCTACGCGTCGCAGATCACCGGCCCGCTGCCGACGACCCGCCACAGCTGGATGTCGGAGTGGTCGCCGAACGGCACGACGTGGAACGAGAACTGGGACGACAGCAGCGGTTACGACGGCATCACCATCGCCAAGGCGGTGCACACCGCGCTCACCACCGGCAACGTCAACGGTTACGTGTACTGGTACGGCGCTTCGACCGGCGCCACCCGCGGGCTCATCCAGATGAACGGCGACGGCTACCGCGTGTCGAAACGGTTGTGGGCACTGGCGAACTACAGCCGGTTCATCCGTCCTGATGCGACTCGGATCGACGCGACGTCGTCCGGCGATCTGTTGATGTCAGCGTTCCGCAACGCCGACGGCACTCTCGCCGTCGTCGCGCTCAACACCGGCAACGCAGCCAACTCGGTCTCCTACAAGCTCAAGAACGTCGCCGCGAGCACCGCGACCCCGTACCTGACGAACACGACCGGCAACACCACGGCCCAGTCCCCCGTCCGCGTCTCGGGCGGCACGTTCACCGCGACCGTGCCGGCACGGTCGCTTGTCACATACAGGATCACGCCATGACTTCCCTGCGCCTCAAGGCTTTACTCGTCTGCGTCGGCCTGATCTTCTTCGCCCAACCGGCCCACGCCGCTCTGCCGACCGACTTCCGGTGGAGCTCCAGCGCCCAGCTGATCGCCCCGAAGCCCGATGCCACGCACAACATCCGCGCCGTCAAGGACCCGTCCGTCGTCTACCACAACGGGCGCTGGCACGTGTTCGCGAGCACGGTGAACACCAGCGGCTCGTACAACATGGTGTACCTGAACTTCACCGACTGGTCGCAGGCCGCGAACGCCCAGCACCACTACCTGGACCAGACGCCCATCGGCAGCGGCTACAAGACCGCGCCCCACGTGTTCTACTTCGCCCCGCAGCAACGCTGGTACCTCGTCTACCAAACGGGGAGCAACGCCGCGTACTCCACCACGACCGACATCAGCGACCCGAAGTCGTGGAGCGCACCGAAGTCGTTCTACGCCAACGGCATGCCGCAGATCATCAAGGACAACATCGGCGGCGGCTACTGGGTCGACTTCTGGGTCATCTGCGACAGCGCCAAGTGCTACCTGTTCTCGTCCGACGACAACGGCCACCTCTACCGCTCCGAGACCTCCCTCGCCAACTTCCCGAACGGCATGACCAACACCGTCATCGCCATGCAGGACAGCGCCCGGTACCCGCTGTGGGAGGCGTCGAACGTCTACAAACTCTCGAACGAGAACAAGTACCTGCTGATCGTCGAGGCGATCGGCAGCGGCGGCCGTCGCTACTTCCGCTCGTGGACCTCGCCCGCGATCACCGGACCGTGGACTGCACTCGCCGCCACCGAAGCCAACCCGTTCGCGGGCGCGAACAACGTGACGTTCAGCGGTGCGCAGTGGACGAAGGACATCAGCCACGGCGAGATGGTCCGAGCCGGTACCGACCAGCGAATGCTGATCAACCCGTGCCACATCCGCTACCTCTACCAGGGCAAGGATCCCAGCGCGACGGACCCGTACAACATGCTGCCGTGGCGGCTCGGCCTGCTCACCCAGACCAACTCCAGCTGCTAGTACGCCCCGGCTGTCTTCCGTCCCGCGACAAACCAGAGAACACTGCCCAGAAACGGCAAAGCGAACACCACGAGCAGCCAGAGGATCTTGGCACCGCACCCGATCGGCGCGCCCAGCACGCTGATCAGCGCGGCGATCCAGAAGATCAGCAGGGCGACGGCCCCGAGCAGCACGAGCACGAGGCCGCCGCCCTCCAGCAACCTGGTCTGCTGATCGGACAGCGCCTGTACGGACAGCGCCTGCACCACCTGATGTGACATGGTGCCGAGGTTAGGTCCGTTCGGACGCACCGGGCATCGGCCTGCGGGACGATCGTCCGTCCTACCTGGAGCGGATACCGCGCCGGTGACGGCGTGACAGGCCGGGCGGTCGATGATCGACAACGGCCGCCCGGCCTGCCACTCTGAACGGGTGTCGACAGGAGGCGGGATGGAACCACTCGAGGTCGAGACCGAACAACGGGAGAACGCGGTGATCCTCACGGTCACCGGCGAGGTCGACTCCTACACGGCACCACTGCTGCACGACCACCTGGCCGCGGCCTTCACCGAGGCGGCGAGACACGGGTTCGCGGTCGTGCTGGACATGACCGGCGTCTCCTTCCTCGCGTCGTCCGGCCTTTCGGCGCTGGTCGAGTACCACACGCGCGGCGAGGACCAGGGCGTCGCGCTGCGGGTGGTGGCGCCGGCCGGAAGCGTGCTGCGCGCACTGCGGGCGACGATGTTGAACGAGATGCTCGAGCTGCACGCCAGCGTGCCCGAGGCGCTCGCCGCGGGCTGAGCCACCGAGGTAGTGGCCGGTGCGCCAGCCGTTCGTACCAACCGGGCCGCCCTCGATCAGCCGTCACGGAGCCGCCGGAACCACGACACGATGAGGACCGACTGCGATTTCCCCAGGCGTCTTGGGAGGCGAGGTCCGTGAAGAAGATCGTCGTGGCCGTGGTGCTCAGTCTGGCCGGCGCCGCGTTGAGCGCACCCGCGGACGCCGAGCCAAAGCTGGACAGCGTGCGAGTGTGGAACGAGCTGGCGTTGGCCGCGGTGCGCGCTACCCGCGCCACTGACGCCGACGCGGCTCGCACCTACGCGATGCTCAACGTGGCCATCTACGACGCGGTCAACGGCCTCACCAGCCCCGCGCGTGCCCACGCGCTGATACCGGGCCCTGGCCCACGCGGCGCTGATTCCCGTGCCGCGGCCGTCGCGGCGGCACACGGCGTCCTCGTCCGGCTGGATCCCGACCGAGCCGCCGGCTACGACACGCGGCTGCGCACCGACCTGG
>JAVXWK010000898.1:0-3730 GCA_032230575.1 Pseudonocardiales bacterium
GGAGTTCGGCGTCGTGACGATGCCGCTGAGTTCATCGGGCGTCACCGACATACCGTCCAGACTCGCGAATTCGACGGCATCGTCGAATAGATGCGCGCTGCCATTCGACAATGTGCACGTCGTGGAGTGCCATTTTCCGTCGATCCACACCTGTGCGGACACGGTGAGCTGATCCAGCCCTGACGTCATTCCGTCCGGCAGGTCGAGATAACCGTTCTTCCCGCCGAAGACGATGCCGGTCGACGAACGGGTGACGTCACCGCGGATCGTCGCGGCACGGCCGTTTCCGGACAGGTCGGCGACAACCGGACCCGAGCCGCTGGCCAGGTCGTAGTCGGCCAGCACACCCTTCTTGTCGGCGCGCGCCGGTGGCGGGCCCTGCCGCAGTCGTTCCAGCTCGGCCTTCGACACCGGCAGCACCGTGCCGTGGCGTGGTTTCGCAGGCAGCTGGTAGTCCGCCGGGATCGACCAGTTCGGGTTCGCCAGCGACTCGGTGACGAACGGGATGTAGCCACGGCGGGGTGTCTCGTCCATGAAGACGTAGAACTTGTTGCCGTCGTTGGACTTGAACGCCGTCGGACCCTCGACCCAGTCGGTGCCGAGCCCGGTGCGCACGCAGTCGTCGACGAGCTCCCAGTTGCGAGGATCGGTGCCCGGCAAGTCGACCGCCCTCAGGTCCTTCGAGCGCTCCACCACGATGTCGCGCGTGCACGAGCCGATGACCTTCTCGTCCGTGGTGAGGCGGTAGTAGTACTCGCCTTCCTTGAGGACAGTGGAGTCGATCACGCCTCGGCCGGGGTCGTTCCAGACCTGCGGCGTGGTGAAGGTGCGGAAGTCGCGGGTGGTCGAGAACATCATCCGCGGATAGGTCGGCCCGGTGTGGTCCGGGTCGGCGGGTGAGTACACATTGGACGCCCAGTAGACGACATAGGCGCCGATCAACGGGTCGTACGTCGCTTCCGGCGCCCACGTCATGCCGGCCGTGGCCTCCGATACCAGGACGTGCCGCTGGTCGGACCACGTGACGAGGTCCGTCGACTCCCAGATCTCCAGGTACCTGCTTCCGTGCCGCATCGCCACGTCCCAGCCGCGACCGTCGTTGATCTGCAGGTCGGTCGCGACGAGGAAGAACCTGTCGCCCTCGGGACTGCGCACGATGAACGGGTCGCGCACGCCGGTCTCGCCGTACTTGGACCTCAGCACGGGACGTCCGCCGTTGAGCTCGTCCCAGTGCAACGGGTCGTTGCCCCTGCTGGCCGCGAAGTGCACCTGCTCGGTGTCCTGGCCGGACTCGCCGGTGAAGTACGCGAACATGTACCCCTCCATGGCCGCCTTCTTCGGCAGCGGGAGGACGGTGAGCGTGAAGTAACGGGTGCCGCTGGTGTAGCCCTTCGCCGCCCTGACCGAGAGACGCGCTGTGCGCGGCCGAGATCCGTAGGGCGGCCGGGTCACCTCACCTGTGGCGGTGATGACGCGCGGATCGCTGCTCTGCCAGGTGAACGTGACGTCGCGGGCTCCCTTGGCGGGCAGCGTGATGTTGCCCCGGATCGCGTCCTCGTCGTGGATCACGACGTCCTTCAACGCGTTGTCGACCTTCTGCCGGTCGGTGAGGTCCTCCGGCACGGTCACGGTGAAGTCGCGGGTGGCGGTGTGTCCGGCATAGACGGCGGTCGCGGTGAGGGTCACCGTCGCGTTGCCCGACCGTGGCGCGGGCCGGGTGACCGCACCGGTCGCCGCTACGACCGAAGGCCTGCTCGACTCCCAGGAGATCAGCGAGCCGCCTGGGGATTTCGCCGGTAGCACGAGGTCGTCGGTCACGGCCGTGGTGTCGCCCAGGTCCAGCGCCGCGACGTCGGCGGCGGGCCGGGCCGAAGCGGTCGCCTTCCCGAGTTCCCGCGCTTCGCCGGGACTCAGCACACGGCCGTAGAGGCGGAAGTCGCGGACCTTGCCCTTGAGGTACCGGTCGGCCGAACGGCCCAGGTAGCCGTCGATCGAGTCTGGGGTGGAGGTCACACCGGTCTGCCTGGCGACCTCGACACCGTCCTCGTAGAGGATCGCGGTGCCGCCACCCAGCGTGCTGGTGATCGTGCGCCAGCCCCGCGCGAGGTTCCGTCCACTGTCGACGGTCAGCTCGGCGGGCCGGCTCGCGAGGCCCAGGGCCGCGAGCGGCTGGCCGGCCTCGAGGTCGACCTGAACCGACACGGTGATGTCGGCGAGGCCGCGGATCACGTTGAGGGGCAGGCGAACGTGGCCGTTCGTGCCACCGAGGCGGAGGCCTTCCGCGCCCAGCCAGGTGGTGTCGCCGCTGAGCGTGCCGTCACGGCCGTTGCCGGAGGTGTCGGCCACCGCGGTGCCGGACGCCTGGGTGAGGTCGTAGTGCACGACCAGGCCGTCGTCGAGCGTCGCCGCCGAGCTGGTCGTGACGGAGATCGCGAGCCCGGTCGCGGTGAGGGCGACGGCGACGAGCGCCGAGGTGAAAGTGAGATGACGAAAGGACATGCCGGCCTTTCCCGACGGGCACGCGAAGGTGCCCAGAACAGGGATGGAAAGGGAAAGCGCGGACTGTCCCGGATGTGAGCGCCAACATAGCTCGCACTCGATAGATCGTCAATGGAACCCCGGAGGGCGAGGCGGGCCCCGCCCTCCGAGCGGTCACTTGCCCAGGCTCTCCAGTGAGCGCTGGGCGGCGGCCAGGCCGTCCTTCGGCGTGACCAGGCCGTCACAGATCTCGCCGATGATCGTGCCGAACGCCTTCTGCATGCCGCCCCACTCCGGCGTCATCGGTGGCGTGTAGGCGAACTCCGCGGACTCCTTGAACGCGGACATGTTGACGTCGGAGATCGTCCACGCCGGCCGGAGGAAGTCGTCGCTGTCCTGCACCTCGCGGTTGGCCGGTGCGTCCTGGCCGTTGGTGGCGATGGGCTTCTGCCCCTCGGCGCTGGTCAGGAAGTCGAGCACCTTGAACGCGAGTTCGGGACGCTTGCTGGACTTCGTGATCGCGAGGCCGCTCTGGAACGAGATCGTGGCCTGCTTGGTGTTCTGGAACAGCGGCGAGATGCCCCACCGGATCTGCGGAGCTTCCTTGAGCGAGGCGATGTTCCAGAAGCCGGTCATGATCATGGCGGCGTTGCCCTGGGCGAAGAGCTTGTCGGGACTGGAGACCTTCAGCGCCTCGTAGTCCTTCTTGGACGGCGCGACGTGGTGCTTGTTCACCAGGTCGGCGTAGAACTGCATCGCCTTGACGTTCTCCGGTGAGTTGATCACCGGCTTGCCTGCCTCGTCGAGGACGCTGCCGCCGTTCTGCAGCATGAACGCCATCCACCACGGCCACCAGTCACCCGCCGCGAAGCCGTACCGCATGGTCTTGTCGCCGTCGCGGACCGTCAGCTTCTGCGCGGCGGCCAGGAAGTCCGGCCACTTCCAGTCGGCGGTCGGGTAGGCGACGCCGTCCTTGTCGAAGAGATCCTTGTTGTAGTACAGGACCATCGGCCCGGTGCGGTCCGGTAGCGCCCACGTCTTGCCGTCGCGGTCGTAGGAGTGCGCGGCCCGATCGCCGAACCTCCCGGCGAGGTCGAGCTTCTCGCCGTCGATGAAGCTGTTGAGCGGCAACAGCTGGTTCTTGCTGCTGTAGCTGTGCACGGACTCGGCGACCTCGATGATGTCAGGCGGGTTGCCCTCCGACATCATCTGCCCGATCTTCGTGCCGTAGTCGCCGTCCTTGACGTGCAAC
>JAVXWK010000904.1:0-5017 GCA_032230575.1 Pseudonocardiales bacterium
GAGTGACCGACTCCGTTCTCAACGCCAGGGCGGACGCTCGCGCGCGAGGCGGGCAGTCGAGCGAGTGGATGCCCTACCTGCCGGCGTCGTCGAGCCCGTACCGGCCCGAGGGAGTGGAAGCGCTCACGTGGGCGGAAACCGTTGCCCCCGGCGGATACACGCACAAGGTGCTCGCCAGGGGCACCCGGATCCGGTTCGACGACCCGACCGGTGACGCCTGCGCGCACGTGATCGTCTACAACGCACTCGAACCGGTCGAGCGGCTCAACGTCGCCGACACCGTGAAGATCCCCTGGCAGGCCTACCTCGGTGCCGGGCACCCGTTGCTGTCCGGCGACGGCCGCGTGCTGGCGACGATCGTCGGTGACACGTCCGGCCACCACGACGCGTTCTGCGGAACGAGCACCGAGGCGTGGAACCAGCGCAAGTACGGCGACGCCAGGCCGGAAGGGCCGTCCCCGGCGGGCCGGTCGCTGTTCGTCAAGGCCGCGGCCAAACACGGACTCGCGCCGCGCGACCTCCCACCGAGTGTGTCGTTCTTCCAAGGAATCCGGGTCGACGAAGACGGAGCCTTCGTGTGGCGGGGATCGGCGGGGGAGGGCACCTCGGTCGAGCTGCTGGCCGAACTGCCGTTGCTGATCCTGGTGGCGAACGTGCCGCACCCGCTGGACCCTCGCCCGGACTACACGGCCGGACCATTGCGCGTGCACGCCTGGCGCGCCGCTCCCACGGGACCGGACGACGAGCGTTTCCAGGCCACGCCCGAACTTCACCGGGCCTACCTGAACACCATCGACTACGCGGAGGCACGAGGACTGTGACCAGCTCAGCGTCGTTCGACTGGTCGGAACCGCTCGTACCGGGCGAGGTCGTGCTCGACGACCGGGTCGCTCCCAACGCCTCCTGGTCCGCCGTGGTGAAGGCAGGCCACGTACTGACCATTGTGGACGTGGGAGGCAACCAGTCGGGCGACTGCCTGATCTACCACGCGGCGGACACCGAGGAGCGCTACAGCGTGCCGGACACGCTGGCCTGGCAGGGCAACGCCTACGTCCGCACCGGCACGGTGCTGCGCAGCAACCTGGGCAACCCGTTGATGACCGTGGTCGGCAACGAGATCGACCGGCAGGACACCATCGGCGGCGCCTGCTCCAAGGAGTCCAACACGCTGCGGTACGGCCACCACGTCATGTTCCACCACGGCTGCCGGGAGAACTTCCTCTCGGAGGGACAGAAGCACGGGCTCGGCCTGCGTGACCTGGTGTCGAACCTGAACTGGTTCATGAACGTCCCGGTCGAGGCCGACGGTGCGCTCGGCATCGTCGACGGGATGTCGGCGCCGGGCAAACGGGTCGCGGTGCGCGCCGACGTGGACGTGCTCGTGCTGGTCTCGAACTGCCCCCAGATGAACAACCCGTGCAACGACTTCGACCCGACCCCGCTGCGCATGATCGTGGTGGCGCCATGACCTCGTTCGACGTCGTCCTGGTCGCCAACCGGGGAGAGATCGCGCGCCGGATCATCCGCACCGCGCACGCGCTGGGCATGAAGTCGGTCGCGGTCTACTCCGACGCCGACCGCGCGGCGCCGCACGTGCGGGAGGCCGACGCCGCGATCCGGCTCGGCCCCGCTCCCGCGCGCGACTCCTACCTGCGGGCCGACGCGATCATCGAGGCCGCGCTCGACAGCGGCGCCGGACTGGTCCATCCCGGCTACGGGTTCCTGTCCGAGAGCGTCGCGTTCGCCCGTTCCGCGGAGGTGGCGGGCCTGCGGTTCGTCGGCCCGGCGTCCGAGCAGATCGCCGCGTTCGGGGAGAAGCACACCGCTCGGGAGATCGCGCGCCGCGCGGGCGTGCCCATGCTCGCCGGGACCGGTCTGCTGTCGTCGGCCGACGAGGCCGTGGCCGAGGCGGAACGGATCGGGCTGCCCGTGATGGTCAAGGCGACCGGGGGAGGCGGCGGCATCGGCATGCGGGCCTGCGCCACCGCCGACGAGGTGCGCGAGGCGTTCGAAGGAGTCGCTGTGCTGGCACAGCAGAACTTCGGCGCCGCTGGCGTGTTCCTCGAACGGCTCGTGCGTCCGGCTCGGCACGTGGAGGTGCAGCTCTTCGGCGACGGTCTCGGCCGCGTCGCGGTGATCGGTGATCGCGACTGCTCGTTGCAGCGCCGCAACCAGAAGGTCGTCGAGGAGGCACCCGCTCCGGCCCTGCCCGGCCACGTTCGCGACCTTCTGCACACCTCGGCGCGGGACCTGGCCGCGTCGGTGCGCTACCGCAGTGCCGGGACCGTCGAGTTCATCTACGACCCGGTCCGCCAGGAGGCCTCGTTCCTGGAGGTCAACACCCGGCTGCAGGTCGAGCACCCGGTCACCGAGATGGTCTTCGGTGTGGACCTGGTCGAGTTGATGCTCCGCCTGGCCAGGGACGGCGCGGACGGTCTGCCCGGTCGCGTCTTCGACTCCCCGTGGGTGCCGGACGGGCACGCCGTCGAAGCCCGCGTCTACGCCGAGGATCCCGCGAAGGAGTCGCTGCCGTCGCCGGGCCTGGTGACGCGGGCGGCCTTCCCCGGCGACCTCGCCGGCGTCCGGGTCGACGGCTGGATCGAGACCGGGCTGGAGGTCTCGCCGCACTACGACCCCATGCTGGCCAAGGTGATCGCCGCGGGACCCACCAGGGACGCCGCACTGGATCTGCTCGGTGAGGCGCTCGAGGGCTCCAGGGTCGACGGCGTCGTCACGAACCTCGGGCTGTTGCGCGCGCTCACCGGTTCCGACGACGTGAGGGCCGCGGTGCACTCGACCTCCACCCTCGACCGCACCGCCGACCCCGATCCCCGCATCGACGTCCTGGTACCGGGAACGATGACGACCGTGCAGGACCTGCCGGGCCGCACCGGGTACTGGCAGGTCGGAGTGCCGCCCAGCGGTCCGTTCGATCCCGTCTCGCTCACCGAGGCGAACCTCGCGGTCGGCAATCCCGCCTCCGCGCCGGGCTTGGAGATCACGGCGGCCGGACCGGTGCTGCGGTTCTCGGTGCCGTCGGTCGTGTGCCTCGCCGGCGCGCCCGTCGAGTCCTTTGTGGATGATGAACCGGTCCCGCAGTGGGAACCGGTGGACGTTCCCGCCGGCGGCACGCTGCGGATCGGCACCGCCGCCGGGCCCGGACTGCGCACCTACCTCGCCGTCCGCGGCGGAATCGACGTGCCCGCCTACCTGGGCAGCGCCGCGACGTTCACCCTGGGCGGGTTCGGCGGTCATGCCGGTCGTGCGCTGCTCGCCGGTGACGTGCTGCGGCCGGGCTCACCGGACGCGGCGGAGAACCTGGGACTGACCACGATCGGCGGCCCGACGCCGGCACACCGCCGTCCCGCGATCACCGGCAGCTGGCAGATCGCGGTCACCGAGGGACCGCACGGCGCACCGGAGTTCTTCACCCGCGCGGACCTGAACTCCTTCTACGCGGCCGAGTTCAAGGTGCACCACAACTCGGCGCGCACCGGGGTCCGCCTGATCGGCCCCAAACCCGCCTGGGCGCGGCCGGACGGTGGCGACGCGGGGCTGCACCCGTCGAACATCCACGACACGCCCTACGCCGTCGGTGCCGTCGACTTCACCGGCGACACCCCTGTCATCCTCGGCCCGGACGGTCCGTCCCTGGGCGGTTTCGTCTGTCCGGCCGTGGTCGCCAGTGGCGACCTGTGGAAGCTCGGGCAGCTGCGTCCGGGCGACGCCGTGCGCTTCGTGCGGGTGCGCGAGGCCGACGCCGCGGCCGACCGGCGAGCCGTCTCGCACGTGGTCACCTCGGGTGGCGACGAGGACGATGGTGTCCTGGGCCGGTTGGAGGAGACCGAGGACCGCCCGTCGGTGACCTATCGTCGCGACGGCGACAGCAACGTGCTCGTCGAGTACGGGCCGATGACGCTCGACCTCGCCCTGCGCATGAGAGTGCACGCACTCCAGGAAACCCTTGCGGCACATGGCCAGGACGGCATCATCGACGTCACCCCCGGCATCCGTTCGCTGCAGGTCCACACCGATCCCGCCCGGTTGAAGGCCTCGGACGTCGCCCGGTTGCTCCAGGAGCTCGAGAACGAGGTGCCGCCCACGCAGGATCTCGTGGTGCCCTCCCGCACCGTCCGGTTGCCGCTGAGCTGGGACGACCCCGCCACCAGGCTGGCGATCGAGCGGTACATGGCCGGAGTGCGCTCGGACGCGCCGTGGACACCGTGGAACATCGAGTTCATCCGCCGCGTCAACGGTCTGGAGTCGGCGGACGACGTCTACCGGACGGTGTTCGACGCCTCGTACCTGGTGCTGGGCCTCGGCGACGTCTACCTCGGCGCCCCGGTGGCGACACCGCTCGATCCCCGGCATCGGCTGGTGACGACGAAGTACAACCCCGCGCGGACGTGGACGGCGGAGAACTCCGTCGGCATCGGCGGTGCCTATCTGTGCGTCTACGGCATGGAAGGGCCCGGCGGGTACCAGTTCGTCGGCCGCACCGTGCAGGTGTGGAACCGCTATCGCCGTGGCGGGTTGTTCACCGAACATCCGTGGGCACTGCGCTTCTTCGACCGGATCGAGTGGTACCCGGTCGAAGCGGACGAACTGCTGGAGCTCCGCGCGGAGACCGACGCCGGCCGAGGTGACTTCGAGACGATCGACGGGACGTTCTCGATCGCGGACCACCTCCGGTTCCTCGACGACAACGCCGACGACATCGCGGCCTTCCGCGCGCGTCAGACGGCCGCCTTCGAAGCGGAGAGACAACGCTGGCACCTCGCCGGTGAGTTCGACCGGAACGACGAACCGGCGGAGGTCACCGCGCAGGAGGTGATGCTGCCCGCCGGTGCGGTCGCCGTCACCGCACCGTTCACCGCGACCGTCTGGCGACTCGTCGGGGAGCCGGGAACGCTGGTGGGAGAAGGAGATCCGGTTCTCACCGTGGAAACGATGAAGATGGAGGCCAAGGTGACCGCACCCGTCTCGGGCAGGCTGGTCGAGCTGTACGTGCGTCCCG